>NZ_JBQGCX010001542.1:0-3047 GCF_052038725.1 Actinosynnema sp. | reverse complement strand
ACCTGCCGGGGGTGCTCGGGAGCGAGGGCGTGCTCGGGGCCGGTGAGCCGGGGGCGTTGTTGGGCGCGGTGCCGGTCCAGCCGCACGACCTGCGGCAGTTCGCGGAGGACTTGCTGTGGGAGGCCCGCCGCGACCCGATGCTGCGCTGGCTGCCGCTGCTGAGGCACGCCGACCACCGGGCGTGGAGCGAGCTGCGCGGGGAGGCCCTGGACTGCGTGTGGCTGCGGGTGGCCGCCGAGGTCCTGCTGCTGGCGCACGAGGAGCTGGCGGGGCGCGGGGTGGTCGAGCCGCTGCCGGAGGTCGGGGGTGAGCGGTGGCAGCCGCTCAGCGACCGGTTGGGGGCGGGGCGCGAGCCGTTGGGGGACGTGCTCAAGCGGTTCGGGCTGCTGTAGCGAAAACCGGTGCGCGGCGCCCCCGGACCGGCCATCATTCGGGGACCGGTCCGAGGGGGAGCGATGCGCGGGTTGCGCTGGTGGCTGTGGCACGACTACCACGGCCTGCGGCTGATCACCGGTGACCTGGTCGTCAACGGCTCGATCTGCGTGATGACCTGGTTCGTGGCCGGGAAGCGGACGCTCGCCTTCGGGGCGCTGCTCGTCTCGGCCTACGTCCTGGGCACCCTGGTGTACGCGGTGTACTGCTACTACCTCGACCGGAACGGGCCCTGCGAGTGCGAGCCCGAGATCGGGCGCGGCGGGCCGGTCAGAGGTGCTCGCGGAGGTGCTTCAGCTTCACCTCGTCGTGCGTCCTCGGCACGGCGTGGCCGCTGAACGGGAACACCTCGATCCGCTTCGGGGCGGTGATCTCGTTGTAGGCGGCGAACACCGTCGACGGGGGGCACACCTCGTCCATCAGGCCGGCGCTCAGCAGGCTCGTCGCGGTGATGCGCCTGGCCAGCAGGGCCGCGTCCACGTAGCGCAGGGTGTCGCGGGCCTGGTCGACCAGCGCGACGTTGTGCGACAGGAAGTTCGCGATCTCCGCGTACGGGTCCGCGCTGGTCAGGGTGATGGCCCGCTGGAAGTCGCACAGGAACGGCACGTCCGCGTGGCACACCTTGACCTTGGTCGGGTTCAGGGCCGCCGCGGCCAGTGCCAGGCCGCCGCCCTGGCTGGCGCCCAGCACGGCGATGCGCTCCGGGTCCACGCCGTCCAGCCCGGCCGCGACGTCCACCGCGAGCGCGGCGTCGGTCATCAAGCGGGTGTAGTAGTAGCCCTCGGGGGAGTCGATGCCGCGCGTCATGAAACCGGGGTGCGACGGGCCCGACGGGGCCGAGTCGGGGGTCGCGCCGGTGGTCCACCTGCCGCCCTGGCCCCTGGTGTCCACCACGAGGACGCCGTAACCGGCCGCCGCCAGCCAGGCGTGCTCGGTGGGCGTGCCCCTGCCGCCGCCGTAGCCGATGAACACCACGGCCGTGGGCAGCGGGCCGTCGCTCGCGGGGCGCAGGTGCCAGGCGCGGACGCGGTCGCCCAGCGCGCCGGAGAACTCGACGTCCAGCACGCTCAGCGGGCCGTACGCGGACTCCTCGTGCGGCGTGGTCGTCACCGGCTTCGCCAGCGCCCTGGCGTCGGCCAGGCGCTCGGCCCACCAGGCGTCCAGGCCGGTCGGCTCCTGGGTCGGGGTCCGGTACTGCGCCAGCTCCGCCTCGGACAGGTCGAACCACGGCATCGGCGGTCTCCACTCACTCGTCGTAGGGCGGTTCGACCACCCTAGCCCCGCGCCCGGCGGGGTCGGCGGGACCGACTTCGCGATCACCGCGCGCCCGAACCGGGCCGCGCGCCGCCCTGCGGCTTCCCGCACCCGCGCCCGCGCGGGCGGTAACGGGGTGCACGTGCGAATTCCCGCTCAGCGGAAGTAGCGTCCCGGGTCCGGGAGGCGGCGCGTCGTCGCTCTCGGTCACGGGGTGGCCGCGCGGTGGGAACCCGCGGGGAAACCGCTTCGGCCGCACCGCCGAGGCCCCCGCTGGTCGACCCGGACGATCCGGGGTTCTGCCAACCGGTCCGACGCGCCCCGCGCGGGCTGATGGCCCCGAGCCCGGCCCCCTCGCGCCGGACCGGGCCGCCGTCGCTCGACGTGATCACCCGGAAATCGTTGGTCCCCCGTGGGAAAACCCCGCCGAACCGGCTCGCGGCGCCCCGGCCCGAACCCCTGAACCGGTGCGGAACCGGTAACGCGGGGCGATCGGGCGCCGACGCCCACGGCGTGAACCGAACAGGTGTTGCCCTTGCCCTGGGCGCGTTGGCGCTCGTCGGCGGCTGCGCCCAGGAGGCGCCGCCGTCACCCTCGCCGAGGGCGGTCGGCGTCGTGGCGAGCACGACCACGACCCCGCGCCCCTCCGGGTTGCCACCCGCCCCCGACGACGCGACCACGCGGGCCTACATCACCGCGCTCGACGTCATCGACCCCCGGATCACCGGCGGCAAGACCGACAAGGCCGTCCTCAAGGGCCGCGAGCTGTGCGTGGACGTGCCCGTCATGGGCAACGACCAGGTCCGCCTGACCGCGCTGGTGCGCGAGCGCTTCAGCCCGCCGAACGACCCCGAGGCGCTCGACAGCCGGACCGCTGCCTCGGTGCTCTCCGTGGTGCGCGAGCACCTCTGCCCCGACTACTGACCGACCCCGCCCGGCACGCCGCCGCCGGGCGAGCACCCCCGCGCCACCCGCGACCTCACCGAGGCAGCGGGTTTTTCCCGTGCGCACAAGGGTTCCCGTTGCGCCGATCCGCCCAGCCGACCCCGGAACCGGCTGATTGACACTTGATCGGTTCATTGCTTGGCTCGGACCGAGCCGTCCTCGCCGCCGCGCGCTCGCACCACCAGCTCGCACGTCAACGCCGACACCACGCGAGGTCACCCACCATGCGCACCCGAATCGCGCTCGCGGCTGCCGCGGCGCTCCTGCTCTCCGCCTTCACCGCCCCACCACCCGCTCCCGCCGAAGCCGCCCCCGCCGCCGCGCCCTCGGCCGCCGCAACCGGTTTCACCATCAGCGGCGGGAGGTTGCTGGACGCCAACGGGAACGACTTCGTCCTGCGCGGCGTCAACCACGCC
>NZ_JBQGCX010001541.1:0-2436 GCF_052038725.1 Actinosynnema sp. | reverse complement strand
CCCGCAGCGTGCTGCGCCCCTACGGCGTGTGGGGCGTGATCAGCCCGTTCAACTTCCCCTCCGCGCTGGCCGCCGGACCGCTGGGCGCCGCGCTCGTCGCGGGCAACTCGACCGTGCTCAAGCCCAGCACGCAGGGCACGTTCAGCGCCGCGAAGCTGGTGGAGTGCCTGCGCGAGGCCGGGGTCCCCGCGAACGCGCTGCACCTGCTGCCCGGCGGCGACGACACCGGCAAGGCGCTGGTCGCGCACCCCGGCGTGGCCGGGCTGACGTTCACCGGGTCGCACGCGGCGGGCATGGAGGTGTACCGCTCGTTCGCGGGCGCCTACCCGAAGCCGGTGGTGTGCGAGATGGGCGGCAAGAACCCCGCCATCGTCACCGCCGACGCCGACCTCGACGTCGCGGCGACCGGCATCGCGCGCTCCGCGTTCGGGTTCTCCGGGCAGAAGTGCTCGGCCTGCTCGCGGGTCTACGTGCACCGCGACGTGCACGACGAACTGGTGGCCAGGCTGGTCGCGAAGACCGCCGAGCTGGTCGTGGGCGACCCGCTGGAGCGCCCGGTGTTCGTCGGGCCGGTGGTGGACGCCGACGCGGTCGCCCGGTTCTCCGACGCCGTCGCGCACGCCCGCGAGGTCGGGCGGGTCGTGGCGGGCGGCGAGGTGCTGGGCGCGGGCGACGGCCGCGCCGACGGCCACTACGTCGCGCCGACCGTCGTCACGGGCGTCCCGGTCGACGACCGGCTGTTCCGCGACGAGCTGTTCGTGCCGCTGGTGGCCATCGCGCCCGTCGACTCGCTCGACGAGGCGCTGGCCCTGGCCAACGACACCGACTTCGGGCTCACGGCCGGGCTGTTCTCCGGCGACGACGCCGATGTCGAGCGGTTCCTGGACGAGATCGAGGCGGGGGTGGTGTACGTGAACCGAGCGGCAGGCGCGACGACGGGGGCGTGGCCGGGGGTGCAGCCCTTCGGCGGCTGGAAGGGGTCGGGCAGCACCGGCAAGGCCGGGGGCGGACCGCACTACGTGCAGCTGTACCTGCGCGAGCAGTCCCGGACGGTGGTGTCCCGATGACCGCCACGAGCAACGCGGGCGCGGCCACCGCGCCGCTGCTGCGCACCGAGCTGCCCGGACCTCGGGCGCGCGAGGTGCTGGCCCGCGACGAGGCCGTCACCAGCCGCTCCCTGCCCAGGGCCTACCCGCTGGTGCCCGCGCGCGGGCGGGGCTGCGTGATCGAGGACGTCGACGGCAACCTGTTCCTGGACTTCAACGCGGGCATCGCGGTCAACTCCACCGGGCACGCGCACCCGCGCGTGGTGGAGGCGGTGCAGCGGCAGAGCGCGGAGCTGCTGCACTACTCGGCCAGCGACTTCTACCTGCCGATCTACTCGCGGATGTGCCGGGCGCTGGCGGACACCGCGCCGATCGACGGCCCGGCGCGGGTGTTCCTGACCAACTCCGGGGCCGAGGCGGTGGAGGGCGCCCTCAAGCTCGCCAGGCACGCCACCGGCCGCCAGTACGCGATCAGCTTCTACGGCTCGTTCCACGGCCGCAGCTACGGCGCGGTGTCGCTGACCGCGTCGAAGTCCAAGTACCACAAGGGCTTCGGGCCCCTGCTGCCCGGAATCCTGCACGCCCCGTACGGCAGCGACGCCACGTTCGAGCACCTGGAGGACGTGCTGTTCCGGCACGTCGGCCCCCCGGACGAGGTCGCGGCGATCTTCGTGGAGCCGGTGCAGGGCGAGGGCGGGTACATCGTGCCGCCGGAAGGGTGGCTGGCGCGGCTGCGGGAGCTGTGCGACCGGCACGGCATCCTGCTGGTGGCCGACGAGGTCCAGTCCGGGGTCGGGCGCACCGGGCGGATGTGGGCGGTCGAGCACACCGGGGTGCGGCCGGACGTGCTGCTCAGCGCCAAGGGGCTCGCGTCGGGCCTGCCCCTGGGCGCGTTCGTGGCGCGCGCCGACCTGATGGAGACCTGGCCCGCGGGCGCGCACGGGTCCACCTACGGCGGCAGCCCGGTGCCGTGCGCGGCGGGGCTGGCGACGCTGGAGGTCATCGAGTCCGAGGGGCTGCTGGCCAACGCGACCAGCGTCGGCGAGCGGCTGACGGCCGGGCTGCGCGGGTTCCAGGCGCGCTGGCCGGAGGCGGTCGTGGACGTGCGCGGCGTCGGCTTGATGCTCGGCGTCGAGCTGGCCACGGCGGAGCTGGCCGGGGCGGTGCAGCAGGCGGCGTTCGAGCGCGGGCTGCTGGTGCTGGAGTGCGGCGAGAGCAGCATCCGGGTGTCCCCGCCGCTGGTGAGCACCGAGGCCGAGGCCGACACCGGGCTGCGCGTGCTCGGCGAGGCGCTGGCGGCGGTGCTCGGGTGAGCAGCGGGTTGGGCCGGGGGGGGGGGGGGGCCGGGGTTGGCCCCCCCCCCCGCCCGGCCCCCCCCCCGCCCCCCCCC
>NZ_JBQGCX010001540.1:0-2158 GCF_052038725.1 Actinosynnema sp. | reverse complement strand
GTGCGGCTGGTCCCGGCACCGCCGAGGCGGGTGCTGGCGGTGCTGGGGTTCGACGGCCGGTACGACGCGGCCGACACCGCGCCGCACGTGGCCGCGCTGGGCGACGTGCTGGCCGTGGAGGGGCTGGAGGAGTCGCTGGTCGCGGCGGCCGGGCGGGACGTGCGCAGGCTGCTGCCGCGCGGGTCGAGCTGGCTGTTCGTGGAGACCACCGAGGAGGTCGTGGCGCACGAGGCGGCGTCGCTGGCCCCGCACTCGGCGGTGGTGCTGGACCCGGCGCGGCAGCGGGCGCTGTGGCGGGTGCGGGAGGACGGGGCGGGGCTGGCGACCCGGACGGCCGACGGCGGCGAGGCGTGGTCGGGCTGGGAGGACGCGGCGGTGCCGCCGGAGCGGCTGGGCGCGTACCTGCGCGAGTTCGACGACCTGCTGGCCGGGCACGGGCGGCGCGGGGTGACGTACGGGCACTTCGGCGAGGGCTGCGTGCACGTGCGGATCGACTTCGACCTGGCGGGCGGGCGGCGCGGGGCGCGCGGGTACCGGGCGTTCCTGGAGGCGGCGGCGGACCTGGTGGTCGCGCACGGCGGGTCGGTGTCCGGGGAGCACGGCGACGGGCAGGCCCGCTCCGAGCTGCTGGCCAGGATGTACCCGCCGGAGGCGATCGCGGCGTTCCGGGCGTTCAAGTCGGCGTGCGACCCGCGCGGGCTGCTCAACCCCGGCCGGGTCGTCGACCCGCTGCCGCTGGATCGGGACCTGCGGGTGGTGGTGGCGCCCGCCGTGATCCCGACCAGGGCGGCGCTCGCGCTGCGCGCGGACGGCGGGGACCTGGCGGCGGCGACGCGGCGGTGCGTGGGCGTCGGGAAGTGCCTGAACACCTCCGGCGGGGTGATGTGCCCGAGCTACCGGGCCACCCGCGAGGAGAAGCACTCCACGCGCGGGCGGGCGCGGCTGCTGTTCGAGATGCTCGCCGGGGACGTGGTGCGCGGCGGGTGGCGCTCGACCGAGGTGCGCGAGGCGCTGGACCTGTGCCTGGGGTGCAAGGGGTGCAAGCGGGACTGCCCGGTGGACGTGGACATGGCCGCGTACAAGGTCGAGTTCCTGCACCGGCACTACCGGGGGCGGCTGCGGCCCTTGGCGCACTACTCGATGGGGTGGTTGCCGCTGTGGCTGCGGGCCCGGCTGGTGAACCGGGTGACGCGGCGGCTGGCCCGGTTCGCCGGGGTCGATCCGGGGCGTGAGCTGCCGGTCCCGGCGCGGCGGTCGTTGCAGGAGCGGTTCGAGCCGGTGGGGTCGGGCGACCCGGTGCTGCTGTTCCCGGACACGTTCACCAACCGGTTCGAGCCCGAGGTGGGGCTGGACGCGGCGGCGGTGCTGGCGGCGACCGGGCACTCGGTGGAGGTGCCGCGGGCGGCGGTGTGCTGCGGGCTGACCTGGTACTCGACCGGGCAGCTCGGGGTGGCGCGGCGGGTGCTGCGGCGGACGGCGCGGGCGCTGCGGCCGTGGGTGCGGGCGGGGGTGCCGGTGGTGGGGGTGGAACCGAGGTGCGCGGCGTGCCTGCGGTCGGAGGCGGTGGAGCTGGCCGGGGCCGACGCGGACGTGGTGGCGCTGGCCGGGGCGGTGCGCACGGTCGCCGAGCAGGTCGGGCCGGTGCTGGACGCGCCGGGCGGGGCGCCGGGGTCGGCGGTGGTGCAGCCGCACTGCCACCTGTACGCGGAGAGCGGGACGGGCGCGGACGAGCAGCTGCTGGCGCGGGCCGGGGTGGCGGCGGAGCTGGTGCCGGGGTGCTGCGGGCTGGCCGGGAACTTCGGGTTCGAGAAGGGGCACCACGGGGTGTCGGTGGCGGTGGCGGAGCAGGGCCTCGGGCCCGCGGTGCGGGCGGCGGGCGCGGGGACGGCGGTGGTGGCGGACGGGTTCAGCTGCCGCACGCAGGTCAGGCAGGTCACCGGCGCGGAACCGGTGCACGCGGCGACGCTGCTGGCCAGGCGGCTGGGGTTGCGCGGGGGTGGGCGCGACTAGCCCGAACGGCCCCCTACAGTACTCCGCGTGACGCACTGAACACGGAGGGGTACGACGATGGCTGACACTTCGCCAGGGGCCGCGCGGCGCAGGACGCTGCTCGCGGCGCTGCTGGGCGTCCCGGTGCTGGGGGCGCCGCTGCTGGGCG
>NZ_JBQGCX010001539.1:0-2904 GCF_052038725.1 Actinosynnema sp. | reverse complement strand
ACCAGTGCATCTCCAGCACCACCCGGCTGGTCGCCGTCAGCAGCACCGCCAGCACCCCGAGCGCCACCACCGGGCGCAGGTGGCGGCGGGCCAGGGCCGCGCACACCACCGCGGCGGTGAACGCCACCGCCGTCACCGCCGTGACGTGCCCGCTCGGGTAGCTCCACTGCGGGTGCTCGATCGGCCGGATCCGCCGGTACCCGTACCGGGCCCACACGGTCGCCCAGCACACCGCCAGCAGCACCGCGAACCGCGCCACCAGGGAGACCAGCGCGATCGTGGCCAGCCCCGGGCTCAGCACCAGGCTGACCACCGTCGCGGGCAGCACGACCCAGGACCCGAGCCCCAGCGCCGCGTCGTGCAGCGCCACGTCCACCCCCGGCGCGGGCGCGCCCCGCACCAGCAGCCCGAGCGCCGCCGAGCACCCGAGCAGCACCAGCCCGGCCAGCACCTGCCAGGCCGTGGAGGGCGACCGCACTACCGGGGGGTGATCGCGGCGGCGACGGCGGACCCGAGCGCCGGGTGCAGGAACGTGAAACCGGACCGCTCCAGCGCCTTCGGCACCGCCCGCTGCCCCGCCAGCACGCCCTCCTCGGCCAGCCCGCCCAGCACCGCCTTCAGCGCGAACGGCGGCACCACCCACGGCGCCGGCCGGCGCAGCGCGTGCCCGAGCGTGCGGGTGAACTCGGCGTTGGTCACCGGGCTCGGCGCGGTCAGGTTCACCGGGCCGCCCACGGTCCCGGTCTCCAGCACGTGCACGACGGCCGCGACCACGTCGTCCAGCGCGATCCACGGCATGTACTGCCGCCCGGACCCGAGCCTGCCGCCCAGCCCGAACGAGAACAGCGGCTTGAGCTTGCCGAACAGCCCGCCCGACGGGCTGATCACCAGCCCGGTGCGCAGCTTCACCACGCGCACCCCGGCCTCCTCGGCCTGCCGGGTGGCGCCCTCCCACTCGCGGCACAGCGCGGCCAGGAACCCGGTCCCGGACGGGGTTCCCTCGTCGACCAGCGCCTCACCCGTGTCGCCGTAGAACCCGACCGCGCTCGCGTTCACCAGCACCGGCACCCGGTGCTGCACGACGGCGGCGGCCAGCACCTCGGTGGGCGTGGTGCGGCTGTCCAGCAGGACCTGCTTGCGCGCGTCGTTCCACCGGCGGTCCCCGACCCCGGCCCCGCACAGGTTCACCACGGCGTCGACCCGCTCCAGCGTCCCCTCGTCGATCTTCGCCGAGGGCGGGTCCCAGAACCGCTCGTCCGGCGCGGCGGGCCTGCGCCGCACCAGCCGGAGCACGTCGTGACCACCCGAGCGCAGCGCCGCCACCAGAGAAGTGCCGATGAGACCCGAGGAACCAGCGATGACCACGCGCATGGGGTGATCGTCTCTCAGCGGCGGCGGGCTCGCACACCGGCGGTCCCGGCGAACGGGTGAGGTCCGCCGCACCTGCCCCGAGAGTTCACGCCGGAAAGCGGAGAACCCGCCCCCTGATCAGGGAGCGGGTTCTCGCGGGTGCTGCCGCCGTCAGAGGCCGAGGTCGCCCTCGAAGGCGCCTTCCTCCAGGCGGTTCTTCATGGTGCTCAGGAAGCGACCGGCGTCCGCGCCGTCCACCAGGCGGTGGTCGTAGGTCAGGGCCAGGTAGGCCATGGACCGGATCGCGATCGTGTCGTCGCCGTTGGCGTCGGTGATCACCACGGGGCGCTTCTTGACCACGCCGACGCCCAGGATGCCGACCTGCGGCTGCTGGATGATCGGGGTGTCGAAGAGGGCGCCGTTGCTGCCCAGGTTGGTCAGCGAGAACGTGCCGCCGGTCAGCTCGTCCGGGGTCAGCTTGTTCGCGCGCGCCCGACCGGCCAGGTCGTTGATCTTGAGCGACAGGCCCGCCAGGTTCAGCTCGCCCGCGTTCGAGATCACCGCGTTGAGCAGGCCGCGCTCGGTGTCGATCGCGATGCCGAGGTGCTCGGAGCCGTGGTACGTGACCTCCTTCTTCGCCTCGTCGATGGAGGCGTTCAGCACCGGGTGCTGCTTCAGGGCCTCGACCGCCGCCTTGGCGAAGAACGGGAGGAACGTGAGCTTCGTGCCCTCGCGCTGCTCGAACGCGGACTTCGCCCGGCTGCGCAGGCGCGCGATCCGGGTGACGTCCACCTCGAACACCTGGGTGAGCTGGGCCGACATCTGCAGCGACTCGCGGGTCCGCTGGGCCACGATCTGGCGCAGGCGGGGGAGCTTCTGCGTGGTGCCGCGCTTGCCGCTGGTGTCCACGGCGGCGGGCTTGGCGGCGGGCGCGGCCGGGGCGGCAGCGGCGGCGGGCGCGGCGGCCGGGGCCTTCTTGGCCTCGACGGCGGCCAGCACGTCCTGCTTGCGGATGCGACCGCCGACGCCGGTGCCCTTCAGGGAACCGAGGTCGATGCCGTTCTCCGAGGCCAGCTTGCGCACCAGCGGGGTGACGTAGGGCGCGCCCTCGTCACCGGACTTCTCGGCGGCCGGAGCGGCCTGCTTGGGGGCCTCCTGCTTCGGGGCCTCCTGCTTCGGGGCCTCGGCCTTGGGGGCCTCCGCCTTCGGCGCCTCCTGCTTGGGCGCCTCGGCCTTGGGGGCCTCCTGCTTGGGGACCTCGGGAGCCGGAGCGGCCTTGGGGGCCTCCTGCTTCGCGGGGGCGCCGGAGCCGATCACGGCCAGCTTGCCGCCGACCTCGACCGTCTCGTCCTCGCCCGCGGTGATCTCCAGCAGCGTGCCCGCCACCGGGGACGGGATCTCGGTGTCGACCTTGTCGGTCGAGACCTCCAGCAGGGGCTCGTCGACCTCCACCGAGTCGCCGACCTGCTTGAGCCAGCGGGTCACGGTGCCCTCGGTGACCGACTCGCCGAGCTCGGGCATCGTGACCGGGGTGCCGGAGCCCCCACCGGACGA
>NZ_JBQGCX010001538.1:0-2635 GCF_052038725.1 Actinosynnema sp. | reverse complement strand
GGCCCCAGCACGGAGGAAGACAGTTGCGCGTTCTGTTCACCGTCACCGGGGCCCCGTCGCACGCGCACGAGATGCTCGTGCTCGGGCGCGCGGTCCTGGACGCCGGGCACGAGGTGCTCGTGGCCACGGCCCCCAGCGCCGCGCCCGGCCTGCGGGGCCGCGGCCTGCCCTCGGTCGAGGCGCTGCCCGACCAGGCGAGGTTCTGGGTGGAGCGGCTCGGGGGCGTCGCGCCACCGGCCAGGCCGGGCACGGACTACCCCGGCGTCGCCGCGATCGTCGACGTCATCGCGGGCAGGCCGCTGCTGCGGGAGGCGCTGACCGGGCTGCGCCCCGTCGTCGACCGCTTCCGGCCCGACCTGGTCCTGCGCGACGGCATGGAGCTGGCCGGCCTGCTCGTCGCGGAGGAGCGCGGGCTGCCCTGCCTGACCGTGCCCTCGGGCACGACGAACCAGCTGGACCCGGCCGCCGTGCTGCCCCGGCTCAACGAGCGCCGCGCCGAGCAGGGCCTGCCCACCTCGGCCGACCCGCTCGGCGCGCACCGGCACGGCCACGTCGACTGCCTGCCGCGCGAGTACTCGCTGCTCGGCGTCCCGCTCAGCCCGTGCCTGGCCTACCGGCCGCCGTCGCCCGACGGCCGGTCGCTGCCCGCGTGGGTGGCCGACCTGGACCCGTCCCGCCCGCTGGTGTACGGGGCGGTCGGCATCGCGCTGGCCGCCCTGTGGCGCCGCGACGACGTGACCGCGCTGGTCGCCGATCCGGTGGAGGCGCTGGGCGGCCTCGTGGCGGCCCTGTCCGAGGTGGACTGCGCCGCGGTGGTGTCCACCGGGGGCATCCCGGTCGACCGCGTCCCGCCGGGCGCGCCGCACGTGCGCGTGGTCGAGCGGGCGCCCCAGCCGCTGCTGCTGGAGTGCGCGCAGCTGTTCGTCACCCACGCCGGGGCCAACAGCGTGCGCGAGGCGGTGCGGGCGGGGGTGCCCATGGTCGCCGCCCCGCTGTTCGGCGACCAGCCGCACAACGCCGCCAGGGTCGCCGCGCTGGGGCTGGGCGTGCGGGTGGTGGACGGCTCGCCCGCCGACCTGGCGGACGCCTGCCGGACCGTGCTGGCCGATCCCCGCTTCACCGCGAGGGCGCGCCACGCGCGCCGGACCCTGCTCGCGCTACCCCCGGTGGGCGAGGTGGTGACCCGCCTGGAGCAGATCGCCGACGCCGCGCGGAGCGTCGCGGTGGTGTGATCGCGCGGGTCAGCGGGCGGGCGAGCGCGGTCCCCGGCCGACCCCCCGGCGGGGGACCGCACTGGTGTACACAGTGGACAGTCCTTCGCGGACGGTCAGCTCATCGCCGGGCCGGACTCGCTGCTGCCGGTCAGCTCGGCCAGGAACCGGTGGCACTCCTTGGCGCGCGCGGCGTCCTCGTCCATGACGCGGCGGAAGAAGTCCGCGATGTCCTGGCGGCCCGCGTTGTCGGCGTCGCGGACGTACTGGCCGTAGTCGTGCCCCGCCTTGAGGGAGTGGTACTGCACCGAGATCAGGTCGAAGCTGACGTCGTCGAAGCCGGTCTCACCGGTGGCCATGGGTCTCCTCCTCCGCTGGTCGGTCCTGCCTGTCGCGGTGGGAACTACCCGTGAACCGGGCGGCTATGCGCGGGGGAACCCGATGGCGCAATTCCTCGCCGGACACCCCTCCGGGACGCGTGGACGGCGTTCCTCCGGGTACCCGCCGCATTTCGCGATCCGGGACGAGGAGAGGTCACATGCCCAGGAGGTTGGCGGAGCAGGTCGTCGTCGTGGTGGGCGCGTCGTCGGGGATCGGGCGGGTCACCGCGCTGCGGTTCGCGGCTGCGGGGGCGCGCGTGGTGTGCGCGGCGCGCAACACCCGCGCCCTGGACGGGCTGGTCGAGGAGGTCCGGGGCGCGGGTGGGCGGGCGGTCGCGGTGACGGCGGACATCGCCGACGAGGCGGCGGTGCGCGCGGTCGCCGAGGTGGCGGTGGAGCGGTTCGGGCGGGTGGACACCTGGGTCAACGCGGCCGGGATCGGGGTGTACGGGCGGGTGGAGGACACGCCCGCCGGGGAGTTCGACCGGGTGATGCGGGTCAACTACCTCGGGCACGTGCACGGGGCCAAGGCCGCGCTGCCCGCGCTGCGCCGGGCGGGCGGGGGAGTGCTGATCGGGGTCGCGTCCGTGCTCGGCCTGCGCTCGGCTCCGCTCCAGGCCCCGTACGCGGCCAGCAAGGCGGCGGTGCGGGCGTTCTACGACGCGCTGCGGGTGGAGCTCGCCCACGACGGCGAGCCGATCGCGGTCACCGCCGTGCTTCCCGCCGCGATCAACAGCCCGTTCTTCGAGCACTGCCGCAGCCGCGTCGGCTCGCTGCCCAAGCCGCCGCCGCCGGTGTACGCGCCGGAGCTGGTCGCCGAGGCCGTGCTGCGCGCCGCCGAGCGCCCCCGCCGCGAGGTGCCGGTGGGCGACGCTGCGCTCGCGTTCTACCTGGGGCAGCGGCTGTTCCCGGCGCTCACCGACGCGCTGATGTCGGTGCGCGCGGTCGGCCGGTCGGGGATGCGGTCCGAGCTGCCGGACAACGGGGTGGACAACGTGGACTCGCCGGTGGACGAGGACGGGCGGGTGCACGGGTCCTACCCCG
>NZ_JBQGCX010001537.1:0-1956 GCF_052038725.1 Actinosynnema sp. | reverse complement strand
TGCCACGAGCTGGGCCTGCTGTCCGACTCGGCGGCGGGCCGGGCCCACCTGCGGCTGCGCGCGTCCCCGGAGTTCGAGCCGAGCCCGCTGGCCGGGCACCCCGGCGAGCAACCGGCCGCGCTGCGCGGGGCGTTCGAGGCGGCCCACGGCCCCGCGCGGGACGCCGCCGTCACCGCCCTGGCGGCCGAGCTGTCCTGGCGACCGGCGCGCGTGCGGGAGCTGCTGGCCCTGTCCTGAGGCCCGGCCCAACCCCACGCGCCGACCAAGATCCACCGGGTGCGATGTTGTGCCGCATGGACTACACCCACCTGGGGCGCTCCGGCCTCTCCGTGTCGCGGATCTGCCTGGGCACCATGAACTTCGGCCCGGTCGCGTCCGAGACCGACAGCCACGCCATCATGGACCGCGCCCTGGAGCACGGGATCAACCTCTTCGACACGGCCGACGTCTACGGCTGGAAGACCGGCGAGGGCGTCACCGAGCAGATCATCGGCCGGTGGTTCGCGCAGGGCGGCGGCAGGCGGGACAAGACCGTCATCGCCACCAAGGCGCACAACAGCATGGGCGACTGGCCGAACGAGACCCACCTGTCCGCGCTGCACATCCGCAAGGCGTGCGACGCGTCGCTGCGGCGGCTGAACACGGACTACATCGACCTGTACCAGATGCACCACGTCGACCGGTCCACGCCGTGGGAGGAGATCTGGGAGGCGTTCAGCGTCCTGCGGCAGCAGGGCAAGGTCGTCTACTTCGGGTCGTCCAACTTCGCCGGGTGGCACATCGCGCAGGCCCAGGAGGCGGCGCGCTCGCGCGGGTTCCTCGGCCTGGTCAGCGAGCAGTCGGTGTACAACCTGGCGAACCGGTTCGCGGAGCTGGAGGTGCTGCCCGCGGCGCGGCACTACGGCCTGGGCGTGATCCCGTGGTCGCCGCTGGCGGGCGGGGTGCTCGGCGGGGTGCTGCGCAAGCGCCGCGAGGGCACGGCCAACCGGGGCGTCGACGACTACGCGAAGGGCGACCTGGCGAAGCTGGAGCGGTCCCTGGAGGCGTACGAGGCGCTGTGCGAGGAGCTGGGCGAGCACCCGGCGCACGTGGGCCTGGCGTGGCTGCTGCACCAGGAGGGCGTGACGGCGCCCCTGGTCGGGCCGCGCACGGTCGAGCAGCTGGACGGGTCGCTGCGGGCGGTGGAGATCCAGCTGGACGCCGAGGTCCTGGCGAAGCTGGACGAGCTGTTCCCCGCGCCGGGCCCGAACGGCAGCAAGCCGGCGCCGGAGGCGTACGCCTGGTGAGGGAACGGGTACCCGGTGGCCGCAACCGACGTCGACGAGGGGAACGCGGAATGCGCCGCACCACCCGCACCACCGCCATGGTCAGCCTGCTCGCGGCCTGCGCCGCCGTCACGGCCTGCGGGTCGTCCACGCCCGGCAGCGCCTCACCCGGCAGCGGGTCGGGCGACGGTTCGGCGGTGGTCTCCACCGAGCCCGCGCCGTCGAGCCAGGCGCCGACCGGGCAGGCGGGGGACGGGCAGGCCGCCGCGGCGGAGTGCGCCAGCCTCACCCCGTCCACCGGGAAGCCGCAGGGCGACGCGCAGAAGAAGCTCCCGGTGGTCATCACCAACACCGGCGACACCGCCTGCACCCTGTCGGGCTTCCCCGGCGCGCAGCTCGTCGGCGCGGACGGCCACACCTGGGACCTCACCCGCTCCAGCGACACCACGCCCGAGGTCACCCTCCAGCCCGGCGAGGCGGCCACCAGCTACCTGTCGTTCCTGCCCGCCTCCGCCGACCCGTGGGACGTCAAGACCCTCCGGGTGACCCCGCCGAACACGACGGCCACCGTCGACCTGCCGTGGGCCTTCGGCCCCGTCGCGCTCCAGGACGGCGCCACCCGGCCCGGCAGCTACATCGGGCCCGTCAACGGCTGACCGGCCCGCACCGGGCCCGTGAACGACGGGAGGGG
>NZ_JBQGCX010001536.1:0-2188 GCF_052038725.1 Actinosynnema sp. | reverse complement strand
GACGACAGGCCCGACGTCCGAGGACGACGCCATCTCCGCGCCCAGGCACGACGGCCCCGTCAGGCGGTCCCAGGTGGACGCCCTGATAGCCGAGTGCAAACCCGGTGCCAGCATCCGCAGGATCGAGCGGGAGGCCGGTCTCGCGGAGGGCGCGCTCGGGCACCAGCTCAAGCGCGGGCAACGTGGCCGCATCCCGAGCCTGGCGATCATGGAGCGCTTCGCGAGCGCCCTGGGGACGGACCTGGAGCGCGTTTCCAGAGCCTTCGCGGCGGACAGCCACATCCCGATCGGGGTGGAGTTGCCCCCGGAGGAGGAGGCCCTGGTCGCCCTCTTCCGACAGCTCACACCCGCCGGTCGGCGACTGCTGGTGCGCCAGGCTGCGGTGATCGTCGAATGCGAGCATGACGAGCAACGGGCCGCGCGTAGGGTGGGGCGGACACCGAGCTGACACGACCGCTCACCCGGTGTGACGAAACGCTGCGAGCTGCACCGGGCGGCCGGTAACGTCGCTGGCCGCACTCACGCAACGTGGCTCGGGGTGTGCCGCCCCGGTTCGGTGAGCGGGGAGAACCACAACGGACCGACCATGTCCGCCCGACGTGCCGGGGAGGGCCGCGTCGGGTGGACCGAGGCACGCCCTGCGGCGTAAGGGGGGCGTGCGGAGGAGAAGGAGACGTGCCCAGACACACGCACCCGCCCGACCGGACTCCCGTCATCGAAGTACGCCACGACGGCTTGCAGACCCCGTGGATGATCCAGGTCAACTCGGACGGGACGAAGACGTTGCTGATCGTCCCCGGCCTGTGTCTGGAGCCCTTGGTGGACCTCGTCCTCGACCTGGTGCAGGACCGACCCGACCCCTGCCACAGGTGCGTAGCCCTGGTCGAGCAGGTGCGCCACCTCCCGGACGGACCGATACGTGCGATGTCCGTCCACCACCTGCTCCACATGATGGCCGGAGGGATCGGGCAACCGCCCTCCGCCGCCGGGCAGGACGCCGCCGTCGCAATCGCGAGGGCCTGCTAGCGCCACCAAGACGAACAGGGCCCCGCGCAGCGGTCACTGCACGGGGCCCTGCCTCCGTACCCTCAGGTTGGCCTTCGCCGTCGCACGGCGACCCGAGGGTGGACGGCACGCGGTCGCCAAACCGGGTGCCCTGTGCGCGGACGGGAAGGAAATCCCAGCCCTGCACGGGTCTGGTCGATCAAGGAAATCCTCGTGTCGCTCTCGATGTGCGTTAGCGCAGGTGGAAGATCGTCTGCGTGGGCTGGTCGAGCCAGAGCCGGTGATGACCGGCGCTGGTCACCGTCAAGCCCCACCGGGTGAGATCTGCCCGGTCCGCTGCTCGCCAGGCGTGCAGAACGGGGGCGAGTTCGTCCCACAGCCTCCGGCTGCCTCCCTGGTGCAGGATGGCGTGCTGCTCCTCCGTGGTGTCGGGGAGGTCCACGCGGGCCCAGCTACCGGTGGCGGGGTGCAGCCACCGGTAGGAAGTGACCGACTTCCCGGCGTCGGCATCGGCGTGGGTGTAGACGAGCTGGCTGCGGTCGGCGACCAGGCTGGTGAAGAACGCGGCTAGGGCGAACTCGTCATCCAGTTGCGGGTGGTCGATGACGGTGCCGGTCGCGTTAGTGGTCGTTCCGTGTCCCCCGGTGGCCTCCAGTACGCCGGTGACCGGCGTGCGCGGGGTGTAGTGCTGGAGGTCCGAGCGCAGGGGCATGAACCCCGCGCCGCTGAGGAACCGTCCTGACACCAGCCGTTCGCCCTGCTCTTCGCCTGCGTCGCGGAGCAGGACGATGCCCTTGGAGACGTTGGTGAGGATGGCTCCGGCGGGGGCGAGCTGGTTGATCCAGTCGGTGGGGACGCGGTCCATGCCGCACGTGGCGATGATGCGGTCGAACGGGGCGCGCGCCGGGGCGCCGAGCGCGCCGTCGCGGCACAGCACGGCGGGGTGGTAGCCCGCGGCGGCCAGGCGTTCCTGGGCGGGAATGGTGAGATCGGATTCGACGTCGATCGTGGTGACATGCTCGTCGCCGAGCACTTCGCACAGCAGCGCGGCGTTGTAGCCGGTGCCGGTACCGATCTCCAGGACCCGGTGTCCAGGGTCCGCGTCGAGCGCGTTGAGCATCTGCGCCATGAGGCTGGGTTCGGTGCTGGAGCTGACGGGAACGCCCTCCGCCCAGCGGGTGAT
>NZ_JBQGCX010001535.1:0-3361 GCF_052038725.1 Actinosynnema sp. | reverse complement strand
CCTTCCCGGCAGCACCCCACCCGCCTTGCCGCGCACGGCTTCGGCGACCAGCTCCCGGACCCGCGCCGCGGGCACCGGCTCACCGGGGTTCTCGCGCAACCACCGCAGCGCCTCCTCCTGCCCCGCCCCCTCCGGTGGCGTGCCCGGCAGGTACGGCTGCACGTACACCGGCGTCCCCGGCTCGCTGCGCCAGCTGTCGGCGAGCGATCCCGTGTCCACGGCGTCGAACCCCAGCACGTCCAGCAGTTCGACCACCGCCGCCTTGGCCTCGACGTCGTCACCCGCGATCGGCAGCGCGCTGCGGTCCGGCGCGCCCGACGGACGTGCGGCGTTGGCCAGGTTGAAGAAGCTGATGCTGTTGAACGCCTTCACCACCCGCGCACCGGGCAGCCCGCGCTGGACCAGCTCGCTGGACGTCACCGAGTTCGAGTCCAGCTCGGCGATCGCCCGGTCCCGCTGCGGGTAGTAGTTCATCGTGTCGATCACGATCCGCCCGACGAGCGCGTCCGCGGGCAGCTGGTCGAGCGCGTGCAGCGGCACGGTCGCGACAACCAGGTCACCGGCACGCGCGGCCTCCGCCGGGGTGGCGGCGCGAGCCCGCGGTCCCAGCTCCGCGACGAACTCCGCGAGGCTGTCCGCCCCTCTGGAGTTGCTCAGCACAACCTCGAGCCCTCGCGCGACAGCTTGACGCGCGAGAGTCCCGCCGATCATCCCGGCCCCGATGAGCCCCAGCGTTCCGGTCATGCCCGTCCGCCCCTCCACCACGTCACCGCATAAATGGCAGTCAACTGCCACTTGCTCCGATTCGGAACGTAGCACAAGTGGCAGAAGACTGTCATTTGCTACCGTTGCGCGGTGAAGGCGGAGCCCGACCGACGACCGCGCGCCGACGCCGCGCGCAACATCGAGCACATCCTGTGCGCCGCACGCGAGGTCTTCGCCCGCGTCGGTCCGGACGCTCCCCTCGACGAGGTGGCCAAGCACGCGGGCGTGGGCGTGCGCACCCTGCACCGCCACTTCCCGCGCAAGGAAGACCTGGTCAGGGCAACCCTGGACCGCGCCCTCACCCCGGACTTCGCCCACGCCATCACCAGGGCGAACTCCACCCCGAACCCGCTCCGGGCCCTCACCGCGCTGATCGAGGAAACCCTCACCCTGGTGGACCGCGAACGCCCCACCCTGGCAGCCGCGAGCAACCCCAGCGCCCTGACCTCGGCCATCGCCGAACCCCTGCTCGACACCCTGACCGAGCTGACCGAAAAAGCCCAACGCGCAACCCTGATCCGCCCGGACCTCACCCCGCACGACGTGCACCGCCTGCTGGGGATGCTGACCAGCGTCCTGTGGGGCATGGCACCGGGCGACCAGGGCTGGCGCAGGTACCTGGTCCTGCTCCTGGACGCCCTGTCCCCAACCACAACCACCCCACTCCCACCCGCAAGCCCGCTCCACCCCGCGAGCACGGGAGCGGAGTGCGTCCCCGCATGGCGAACCGGCACGTCCGGAACCCCGCGCCCCTGACCTGAGGGCACAACATCCGACGGTCCGACGGTTCGCCCGCCCGCGTGACCGCCCGGCCGCCCGGCCACGTGACCGCCTGGCCGCGTGACCGCCCGCCCGTGTGACCGCCCGGCCGCCCGGCCACGTGACCGCCCGGCCGCGTGACCGCATGGCCGCGTGACCGCATGGCTGCCTGGCCGCGTGGCCGCCCGGTCGCGTGGCCGCATGGCTGCCTGGCCGCCCGGCCACGTGGCCGCCTGGCCGCGTGACCGCATGGCTGCGGACGAGTGATCGCCTGACCATGCAGCTGCCAGCTCGTGCGTCATCTCCCGCGTTGCGGCAACGTGACCGTTTGGCGGCTTCGGGCTTTCGGCTTGCCGATGCGCCGAAGTCCGCGCGTTTCGGCCGTCCGTTCGACCGGTTGCGCGCTACGTACGCCCTGCGATATCTGGTGATCCCCCTCCCAGCGTTCTGACCGGTGAAGTCACAGCAGGGCAGTAAGTCCCAGGACCCCCAGGCACTTCGGCGCTCCCCCTCTCCGTCTCACCCAGTGGATCATGAACCCACTTCCGCAGTACTCCAAACGGGTGAGGTTTGTTCATGGCACGGGCATTGGTGGTCTACGAGTCCATGTTCGGCAACGCCAAGCTGATCGCCGAGGCGATCGCGCGCGGCCTGTCGATCTGGCGATCCACCGACGTGCTCGAAGTCGGCGTCGCGCCGGACGTCCTGCCCTCGGACCTCGACCTGCTCGTCATCGGCGCACCGACCCACGCGTTCGGACTCAGCAGGCCCGGCACCCGCAAGGCCGCGACCCAGTACCAGGAGCAGGTGCTCTCCTCCAGGCGCGGGATGCGCGAGTGGCTCGCCGTGGTCGAGCAGGAGCGGATCGGCGTCGAAGCGGTCGCCTTCGACACCGGCATCCGCTTCGCCCCCGGCTCGGCCGCCCGCGTGGCCACGCTCGCCCTGCGCAAGCTGCGCTTCGAGGTCCGCTACCAGCCCAAGTCGGTCGACGTGGTCACCGCGATCGGGCCCCTCCTGGATGGTGAGGCCGAGCGCGCCGAGGAATGGGGACGCGCCATCGCCGAAGCGTCCTTCTCCCGCAACTGACCGCGATCACTCGACGCGCACCAACGGCTTAGCGTGCCAACGGCCTAGCGCACGTCAGTCACCTAACGCACGCCAACGGCCCAGCGCGCGGTGACTGTCGAGCGCACAGCGACTGCCCGATGTGCCACAACCGTTGAGCGCGCGACTGCTGCCAGGTGCGCGACCACCACCGAACACGCGGCAGTCGTCGCACGCCCGACTCGGGTGCTGTCGAGGTTCACGCGGAACCGCCCCTGCCCGGCCCGCGTGGACCTGCCCGAAGCTCCCGCGAACGCCCAACAACCGTCGTCCGGCCCGCCCTGCCCGGTCGTCACGGCGCCATTCTCACCGCATCCCTCCCCCCTCGTCGTTGACCAGCCCCGCCCGTCGCCGCCCGGTGACCCGACACCGCCGAACCGCGTGCGGCGCTTGGAGAAAACCCTTCTCCACCAGGCCTGATCGCCGCTTTCCCCGTCAAGCTTGGCACGCTGGACACCCCTGGGGCCAAGACCTTCGGAGGGGGAATTTCCGCGTTCATCGGTGAATCACCCGGTGGAGCGACACCGCGGTTCCCGGCTGATCAAGCGCCAGGAACGCCGAGACATCCCGGACCGACCGACAGGTCGCCCCAACGCCCCGAAACCGCTCCCACCACCCACCCCACCAGCCCCGTTCCCCGTCCCCCGGAATCCCCACCAGGGCCGGAGGTCACCACCGCCCCCAGCGCACGACCCGCGTTCGCGGGGCACTTGGGCGCTCCCCCCGAAGTCCT
>NZ_JBQGCX010001534.1:0-6282 GCF_052038725.1 Actinosynnema sp. | reverse complement strand
GTTCTTCTGCGGCTTCAGCCTGTTTGTTCTGAGCCGGAAAGAGCACCGAAGGCGGTAGGGGGGGCGCAGGTGGGGCGGGGCGCCTTGGGGGTGACGTTTTGGCGGTTTTCGCCGGGTTCGTAAGTGGGGTGGGGGTTTGGCGGTTGGGGGGGGTGGTAAGTTGGACGGTGCGGGGAAGGAGAAGGACATGGCATCGCTGTTCAGCAAGATCACCGCGTTCACGCGCAGCCCGCAGGGGCGCAGGATCACCGAGCAGGTCAAGAACGCCGCGCGCGACCCGCGCACGCGGGCCAAGGCCCAGGACATGCTGAGGCGCTTCAAGAAGCGCTGACCGGCGCCCGGCTCCGGCCGGGTCGCGGGGACGCGGCCCACCGGGACCGGCGGTCCCCTCCACGACGCGGCGCCCGCGCGGGCGCCGCCCTCCTGAGCACGACCGGCTTCGCGGCAAGACCCGAGGGGGCCGCCCTGGTGGGGCGGCCCCCTCGGCGTGCGGCGCCCTCAGCCGCGCCCGCGGACCTGCTCCTCGGGCTCGTCGGAGACCGTGCCGCCCTGCGGCGGCACCTCGGCCGCGCTGACCGGGGAGGGCGCGGGCCCGTCCGCCGGACGCCCCTGCTCCAACCCTGCGCCCGCGACCTCGACGCCCGGCTCGGGCTCGACGTCCGCCAGGTCACCGGACCGGCGCTGCTCGACGAGGGCGTCGACCGGGTCGGGCTCGACGGGCCGCGCGCCCCGACCACCCGCGGCGGCGCGCCCGGCCGAGGGTTCCGGCTCGTCGGCGTCGACGGGGTCGTCGGTCGGGTCGAGCACGTCGACCAGGTCGGGCTCGGGCTCGGTGACCAACCCGTCCGCCGACCGGACGGGCGCGACACCCCGGTCCTGCGCGGCGGGCGACTCCACCTCGGGCCCGGCGACCAGCTCCCCGGACACCCCCTCGCCCCTGGGCGCGGGCACCTCGGCCCACTCGGGCCGCCCGGCCCGCCGGGGTCCGGGCACGCGCGGCACCCCGTCGGACGCGCCTGCCGGCGTCGCCGCGTCGGTCCCGGTCCCGGTCTCCTCCGACTCGGCAGCCCCTGATCCCACGGCCTCCGCCTCAACGGCCGCTGCGCAGGCCGCCTCCGCGCCTTCGGCAGGCGCACCGGCCTCGGACGAGGACTTCGCGGCGACCGGCCGGGCCTCCGGCGCACCGCTCGCCGCAGGGTGCTCGGCAGACACAGGCCCCTCGGCCGCCGGCTGCTCGGCCGCTGGCTGCTCGGCCGCCGGACGCTCGGTTTCCGGGCTCTCAGCCACAGGACGCTCGGCCGCCGGCTGCTCGGCCGCCGGCTGCTCGGTTTCCGGGCTCTCAGCCACAGGAAGCTCGGCCGCTGGCTGCTCGACCGCCGGACGTTCGGTTTCCCGGCCCTCAACCGCTGGACGCTCGGTCGTCGGCTGCTCGGCCGCCAGGCCCTCAACCGCTGATTGCTCGGCTGCCGGGCGGTCGACCGTCGAGCGATCGGCTGCCGAGTGATCGGCCGTCGGGCGATCGGCTGCCGAGTGATCGGCCGTCGGGCGATCGGCTGCTGGGCGATCGGGCGTTGGGTGATTGGTCGTCGAGTTGTCGATCGGCGGGCGGTTGCCGGGTGTGGGGTCGTTGCCGGGTGTGGGGTCGGTCGCGGTGAGCTCGACCGGCTCCCTCGGAGTGCGGCCCCGGCCCTCCTCCACGACCCGCGCCACCTCCTCCGCCCAGCCCAGCTCGGACAGCCGGGACACCAGGTACGAGGCCTCCAGGGACAGCTCGTCCACGTCGGCGACCCCGGCCTCCGCCGCCATCTCGGGCTCCACCCCGGAGCCCACGACCCGCTCGGCGTCACCCGCGCCCCGCTTCCCGGTGCCCGCGTCCCGCCCGGCAGCAGCCGCCCGTCCGGCAGCAGCCGCACCTCGGTCGGCCGCAGCGGCGGCATCCCGGCCAGCGTCACCCGCATCCCGCCCGGCGTCACCCGCGCCCCGGTCGGTGTCGCGCGCGTCGAGCTCCGCGGTGTAGGCGGCGGGATCGGTCAGCAGGTGCAGGGGCACCGCGCGCAGGCCGCCCGTGCGCGCCTGCGGGCGCACCGGGGCCTCCGGCTCCTCGGACGCGAAGGCGTCCTCCTTGTCCGCGGGCTGGTCGTCCACCGGGGCCGGGCCGCCCGCGCCGACCTCCGCCGGTTCCGGCTGGGCGACCAGCGCCGGGCGCTCCCGAGCCAGCAGGTCCGCGATGTCCACCAGGCGCATCAGCGGCTTCGGCGCCGCCACCGGGCGCTCGCGCGGGTCGGCGTCGGCTGGGTCGCCCCCACCCGTCGCGTCGAGGACGTCGTCCGGCCAGGGGTCCTCGTCCGCCGCGTCCGGCTTCCCGGCGACGCCCGGTCCGGCCGCGTCGACGCCGCCGTCCGACCACGGGTCGTCCCCGCCGCCGCCCCACCGCCCCACGACGCCGACCACCGGGTTCCGGTGGATCGGCCGGGTCGCGAAGTCGTCCGGCGGGAAGCTCGGGGGCTGCGCCTGCGCGCGCCCACCCGCCTCCGGCGCCGCGCCCTCCCGCTCGACCGGCCCGTCGCCGTCCGCCTCGGCGGGTTCCTCCTCCACGTCCTCGGCGCGCCTGAGCATCCACGCCGTGAGCACGCAGCCCGCGGCGAACGACAACATGCACAGGCCGAACACGAAAGCGACCGCCCCGGTCATCATCCGGACTCCCTACCCGACTACCCGACGAGCACGTCGACTTGCGGTCCACCGCCGGGGACCTCGCGCGCCCGGTCCGCGACGACGCGCGTCCTGATCGACTCCACCGGCACGCCCCGGTCGACCAGCGCGGCCCGCACGACCTCCGCGCGGCGCAGCGCCAGCACCGACGACTGCCCCTCCGGGGCCTCCCCCGGCCAGGTGTGGGCGACCAGCGTCACCGCGAGCCCACCCGTTCCGCCGAGCACATCGCCCAGCTGCCCGAGCACCGCGCCGCCCCTGCCCGCGTGCTCGACGCCGCCGGGCGCGAACTCGACGCCGGTGGCCGAGTGCTCCGCGAGCACCCGCTCGACCTCGCGCCGCGCCTGCGCCACGGGGCCCGCGCGGTCCACCGGGACCGCGCCTGCCGTCCCGGAGCCGGTGGTCCCTGAGCCGGTGGTTCCTGCGCCGTTGCTCCCTGCGCCAATGGTCCCTGCGCCAGTGGTCCCGGACCCGGTCGTCCCGGCGCCCGTCGTCCCGGACCCGCCAGGCCCGACGCCGGTGGTCCAGGGTCCCACCCCGCCAGGCCCGACCCCCGTGCTCCCGCCGACCCCGAAGGGCGCGCCCCGCGGCGTCGGGCCGGAGCGCGGCGGCTGCGGCCCCGCGAGGGGGTGGACCGAGGTCTGCGGGGCGGGCTCGCGCGGCGGGGCGAACGGCAGCGACCCGGTGATCTCCTCCTCGGCGAGGGCGAACCCGAGGCCGGTGAGCGAGGCGGGGACGACGACCAGACCCACGAGCAGCGGCGTCAGCGGCAGCCCGCGAGCGCGCATCAGGCCCCCGCCCGCAGGCTCGGGCGCCGGAGGCTCGGGCGGTGGTGGCGCGGGTCCGCCCGCAGCTGTCGAAGAACCATCGCCCGCCCCGCTCGACTCCAAGAAGATTCGCCGAGGATAGCCACGCGCCGACGGCCCAACCAGCACGTGAAAAGGGCTCACAACGGGCGGGTTCCGACGCGGCCGACCCGCGTTTGCAGCGCAAACGCAGAGCAACAAGATCAAGTGTTCCACCCCGCAGGTCACCCGATGGTGTCAAACGTGTAGCCGTCGAAAAAAGCGCCTCGACCAAGTGACCGTGAATACGTCCGACCTCCTTCGCTCGGATTAGTGACACCCGTTCGGCAGAGCGCTGCTCTACCGGTGAGTAACGCCCCTCACGCGTCCAACTACCCTGGACGGGTGACCGTCGAGCCCCTTCCCCTCACCGGCGAGCGGACCGCGCCCGGCATCGAGGCAGAGAACTACTGGTTCCGACGGCATGAGGCGGCGTACCTCGCCCTGCTGCGGCACTGCGCGGGAGCGGTCGTGCTGGAGGCCGGGTGCGGCGAGGGCTACGGAGCCGCGCTCATCGCCGAGCGCGCGGACCGGGTGGTGGCGCTCGACTACGACGCGCGCACCGCCGCCCACGCCGCCCGCGCCTACCCCGGACTGGCCGTGGTGCGCGGCAACCTCGCCGACCTGCCGCTGCGCGCGGCGAGCGTGGACGTGGTGGCGAACCTCCAGGTGATCGAGCACCTGTGGGACCAGGAGGGGTTCCTGGCCGAGTGCGCGCGGGTGCTGCGCCCCGGCGGGAGGCTGCTGCTCACCACCCCCAACCGGATCACCTTCTCCCCCGGCCGCGACACCCCCCTGAACCCGTTCCACACCAGGGAGCTGGCCCCCGCCGAGCTGGCCGACCTGCTGACCGGAGCCGGGTTCGAGGTCGAGGAGCTCACCGGCCTGCGGCACGGCCCCCGGTTGCGCGCGCTGGACGAGCGGTTCGGCGGCTCGATCATCGACGCGCAGGTCGCGGTCGTGGTGGACGGCGACCCGTGGCCCGCCGACCTGCTGGCCGCCGTGGCGGGCGTGAGCGCCGAGGACTTCGAGATCACCCCCGAGGAGATGGACGCGAGCCTCGACCTGGTGGCCGTGGCGGTCCGCCCGTGACCGGCGCCGAGGGCACGTTCTGCCTGGTGCTGCACAGCCACCTGCCGTGGCTCGCGCACCACGGGGCGTGGCCGGTCGGCGAGGAGTGGCTCTACCAGGCGTGGGCGCACTCGTACCTGCCGGTGGTGGACCTGCTGGAGCGGTTCGCCGCCGAGGGCAGGCGGGACGTGCTCACCCTCGGCGTCACGCCCGTGCTGGCCGCGCAGCTGGACGACCCGTACTGCCTGCGCGGCGTCCACGACTGGCTCGGCAACTGGCAGCTGCGCGCCCACGGGGCCGCGCCGAGGCTGCCGGAGCTGGCCGCCCGCGAGCACCGCGAGGCGGCGGTGGCGCTGGAGCGGTTCGAGGGCCGCTGGCGGCACGGGTTCTCGCCGGTGCTGCGCCCGCTGGTCGACTCGGGCGTGGTGGAGCTGCTCGGCGGACCGGCCGCGCACCCGTTCCAGCCGCTGCTCGACGAGCGGCTGCGGGCGTTCGCGCTGGAGACCGGGCTGC
This sequence comes from Actinosynnema sp., assembly GCF_052038725.1. Lineage (NCBI taxonomy): Bacteria > Bacillati > Actinomycetota > Actinomycetes > Pseudonocardiales > Pseudonocardiaceae > Actinosynnema > Actinosynnema sp. The sequence continues at coordinate 1,141 of NZ_JBQGCX010001534.1, read as the reverse complement.
GGGACACCGCGCTGCGGCTCGGGTCGCGCCCGGAGGGGATCTGGGCCCCGGAGTGCGGGTACGCGCCGGGCATGGAGCGCGGGTACGCGGCGGCGGGCGTGCGGCGGTTCCTGGTGGACGGGCCCTCGCTCGGCAACGAGACGTGGGCGGGCAGGCGGGTCGGCGACTCGGACGTGGTGTGCTTCGGGCGGGACCTGGAGGTGTCGTACCGGGTGTGGTCGCCGAGGGTCGGCTACCCCGGCCACCCGGACTACCGGGACTTCCACACCTACGACCACGCCAGCGGGCTCAAGCCGTCGCGGGTGACCGGGGTCGAGGTGGCCCCGGAGCACAAGCGGCCGTACGACCCGGAGGCCGCGCGGGCGGCGGTGCGGGGGCACACCGAGGACTTCGTCGGCGCGGTCGTGGCGCGGCTGCGGGAGCTGAGGGCGGCGCACGGGCGCGAGGCGCTGGTGGTCGCCGCGTACGACACCGAGCTGTACGGGCACTGGTGGCACGAGGGGCCGCTGTGGCTGGAGTCGGTGCTGCGCGCGCTGCCCGAGGCTGGGGTGCGGGTGACGACGCTGCGCGGCGCGGTCGAGGCCGGGCACGTGGTGGGGTCGGTGGAGGTCCCGGCGTCGTCGTGGGGCGCGGGCAAGGACTGGAACACCTGGAGCGGGCCGCAGGTGGCGGACTTCGTGCACGCGAACGCCGCGCTGCAGCGGGAGCTGCTGGGGCTGGGGCTGGGCGGGGCGGTGCGGGACCCGGTCGCGGACCAGGCGGTGCGGGAGGCGCTGCTGTCGCTGTCGAGCGACTGGGCGTTCATGGTGACCAAGGACAGCGCGGCGGACTACGCCCGGTACCGGGCGAAGGTCCACGCGGAGCGGTTCCGGGAGCTGGCGGTCGAGCTGCGGGCGGCGCGCGAGGGCGCGGACCTCGGGCGGGTCGACCGGGCGCGGGGGCGGGCGGCGGAGCTGCGGGCGCTGTCCGGGCCGTTCGGGCACCTGGACGCGAGGGCGCTGTGACCGCGCGGCGCCCGACCGGTGCGGGGGCGCGGGGGTTGGCGGGGCGGGGGTTGGCAGGGCGGGGCCTGGCGGTCGCGGCCGGGCGCGTTCCGCCGGTGGGTTCGTGGTGGGGTCCCTCGGGGCGTCGGGCTTTCCGG
>NZ_JBQGCX010001533.1:0-2686 GCF_052038725.1 Actinosynnema sp. | reverse complement strand
GGGGGTGGGGGGCGCCCGGCGGGGGGGGGGGCCGCCCGCCGGGGGGGGGGGGCCCCCCCCCCCCCCCCCGCTGTTCAGGTGACGGACGTTCACCTTCGCCTCTCAGCGGGAACCCCCGGTGCACTCGACTTCCGGAGGTGGCGCCGTGAACCGCGGCCTGTTCGTGGGTGTGGTCGTGCTGGGCGTGCTCCTGGTCGGCGTGCTGATGCCGACCGCGAGCGCGGGCGAACCGGCGGCGAACGGCGGCGCGATCTACACCGTGTTCCTGGCGGCGATCCTGGCGGGCACGATGCTCGGCACGTCCGACGAGCGGCGCTGAGCCGGTCACCCCCAGGTGCGGGCCGTCGCCGCGAACACCTCGGGCTCGCTCTGCAGCGGAACCACGCACAGCAGCTGCCCACCCGGCGCCCGCAGCACGTGGCACCCCTCCCACACGGACACCTCCACGGCCCCGAGCCCGGTCAACCTGCGCACCTCGGCGCCGACGTCGTCCGTCTCGATGTCCACGTGGTACCGGGGCTCGTCGTCCACCGCCTGGACGTCGAGCGCGATCCCGTCCACCGCCCCGTCGACGGCCGTGAACTGCTCCTCCCCGACCACCGGCCTGACCCGCCCCCCGAGCGCGGAAGCCCAGAACCGCGCCGCCTGCCCCGCGTGCTCGGCGGGCACGTCGACGAAGATCGCGTACAACCGACTCCTGTGCATCCTCCCGACTACCCGTGACGCGGCGGAGTTCACCCGAGCCGCACGACGGGTACCCGAAGCGCCGTCGGGGCCGACTGGGGAGGGGCCGTGCGCCGGAGGCTGGGGTTGTTCGGGGGGACCGTGCTGTTATCCGGGCTGCTGCTGGGGGTGCTGCTGCCCACGGCGCGGGCGGGCCGGGGGGCGGTGGACGGCGAGGCGCTGTACGTGGTGGCGATCGCGGCGCTGATCGTGGGGATGGTGCTGGTGCTGGTGCTGACGGCGCCCCGGCGCTAGCGGAAAGCGAGCCACGCGGGGCCGCGCCGGGAGGAACCCCCGACGCGGCCCACAGGCCAACTCACACCGCCGTGGCCCTGATCAGCACCAACCGCTCCGGGTACAGCACCGGCGCCTGCACCCCCATGACCTCCAGCGCCCGCCCCCCGGCCCGACCCCCCTCCGGGGTCCACCAGGGCAGGGGGTTCCCCCAGTGGTGCGCGTTCCCGTCCGGCACGTCCCCCGGCGCCAACGGCCGCACGTGGTACTCCCGGTCCGCCAAAAGCCCAGGCAGCCGCACCGCCCCCGTCGGGTAGATCTCCGACGTCCCGTGCGCCACCACCGCGTACACCGCGTCCGACCCGTCCTCCGCCACGACCCCGTGCACCTCGATCGCCGGGTCCGGGTGGTCCCCGTGCACCGACACCCCGGTGTGCAGCAGCCCCCGCAGCGACTTGTACAGCCCCACCCACTCCGTCAACCGCGCCCGGTCCTCCGCGGTCACCCGCGTCAGGTCCGACTCGATCCCGAAGTGCCCGAACAGCGCCGTCCCCGCCCGGAAGTCCAGCTTGTGCAGCCGGTCCGTCGTGTGCGACCGCCCGTCGCCCACGTGCGACCCCATCAGCTCCAGCGGGATCAGCAGGTTCGTCCACCGCTGGATGCGCTGCCGCTCCAGCGCGTCGATGCAGTCCGACGTCCACACCCGGTCCGTGCGCTGCAGGATCTCCAGGTCGATCCGCCCGCCGCCCGACGAGCACGACTCGATCTCCACCTCGGGGTGCCGCGCCCGCAGCTCGTCCAGCAGCCGGTACACGGCCAGCGTCTGCGCCCGCACCCCCGCCTGACCGCCCGGCTGGTGCCCGGCCTCCACGAGGTCCCGGTTGTGGTCCCACTTGAGGTACGCGATGTCGTACTCGCTCAGCAGCGAGTCCAACCGCTCCAGGACGTAGTCGTACGCCTTCGTCAGGTCCAGCACCTGCTGCTGGCGCGCCGCGCGCGGCAACCGCCCGCCGGTGGCCATGATCCAGTCCGGGTGGGCCCGCGCCAGGTCCGAGTCCTCGTTGATCATCTCCGGCTCGACCCACAGCCCGAACTGCAGCCCCAGCCCGGTCACGTGCGAGACGATCGGCCCGAGCCCGTCCGGCCACACCTCGTCCGACACGTACCAGTCGCCGAGCCCGCGCTTGTCGTCGCGCCGCGACCCGAACCAGCCATCGTCCAGCACGAACCGCTCCGCGCCGACCTCGGCCGCCGCGTCCGCCAGCGCCTTCAACCGGTCCAGGTCGTGGTCGAAGTACACCGCCTCCCACGTGTTCACCACGACCGGCCGGGGCGAGGTCGGGTGGCCGGGGCGCGAGCGCAGGAACCCGTGGAACCGCGCCGACACCGAGTCCAGCCCGGCCGCGCCGTACGAGCCGTACTGCCACGGCGACTCGTACACCTCGCCCGGCGCCAGCCGCCCCTCGCCCGCGAGCAGCAGCTCGCCGGACCCGAGCAGGGACACCGCGTGGAACGTGCGCTCGGCGAACGTCCGGTGGTTGCCCGACCAGGCCGTGTGCACCGCCCACACCTCGCCGCGCCGGTTCGCGAAGCCCTCGGTGCCCGCCGCCAGCACGTACGCCGTGTCGTAGCCGGTGCGCCCGGTCCGGTTCTCCCGCACCCGCAGGCCCTGGGTGAACCGGGTCCGCTGCGGGGCCCGCTCGCGCAGGTGGTGGCCGCTGAAGTCGAG
>NZ_JBQGCX010001532.1:0-1892 GCF_052038725.1 Actinosynnema sp. | reverse complement strand
CAGCTCGACGCCGCACTGTCCGCGCTGGCCTCCGGCGAGGCCGCGGCGTCCGTCGTGGACGGCGAGGCGCTGTCCGACCCGAGGGTCGTGTTCGTCTTCCCCGGCCAGGGCTCGCAGTGGGCGGGCATGGCCGTGGAGCTGCTCGACTCCTCCCCGGTGTTCGCCGAGCGGATGCGCGAGTGCGCCGCCGCGCTGGCCCCGCACGTGGACTGGAACCTGGTCGACGTCGTGCGCGACGCCCCCGGCGCGCCGCCGCTGAACCGGGTGGACGTGCTCCAGCCGGTGCTGTGGGCGATCACCGTGTCCCTGGCGGAGCTGTGGAAGCACCACGGCGTGCGCCCCGACGCGGTCGTCGGCCACTCCCAGGGCGAGATCGCCGCCGCCGTCGTCTCCGGCGCGCTGTCCCTGCAGGACGGCGCCGCGATCGTCGCGCTGCGCAGCGTCCTGATCGGCGAGGAGCTGTCCGGCAAGAGCGGGATGCTGTCCATCCAGCTGCCCCTGGACGAGGTCCTGCCGCGCCTGCGCGAGGGCCTGACCATCGGCGCGCTCAACGGCGCCCGCTCGGTCGTGGTCTCCGGCGACCCGGAGAACCTGGCCGCGCTCCAGGCCGAGCTGACCGCCGAGGGCGTGCGCGCCCGCCCGGTCAAGATCGACTACGCCTCGCACTCCCCGCACGTGGAGGTGATCCGCGAGCGGCTGCTGGCCGTGATCGCGCACGTCGCCCCGCGCGCCGCCACCACCCCGTTCTGCTCCACCGTCACCGGCGGCTTCCTCGACGGCGCGAGGCTCGACGCCGACTACTGGTACTCCAACCTGCGCGAGAAGGTCGACTTCGTCGGCGCCACCCGCGCCCTCCTCGGCTCCGGCCACACCGTGTTCATCGAGTGCAGCCCGCACCCCGTGCTGCCCTCGGCCGTGCAGGAGACCGCCGACGAGGACGACCGCGAGGTCGTCACCGTCCCGACCCTGCGCCGCGAGGACGGCGGCCCCCGCAGGCTGCTGCTGTCCCTGGCCCAGGCGTGGACGCGCGGCGTCGACGTGGACTGGACCACCCTGATCACCGGCCCGGCCGCCCCGCGCCGCGTCGCCCTGCCCACCTACGCCTTCCAGCACCGCCGCTTCTGGCTCGACGCCACCGACGGCCCCGGCGACGTCTCGTCGGCGGGCCTGGGCGCCACCGGCCACCCGCTGCTGGGCGCGACCACCACCACCGCCGAGAACGACGGCGTCCTGCTCACCGGCCGCCTCGCGCTCGACACCCACCCGTGGCTGGCCGACCACGCCGCCTCCGGCGTCGTCCTGCTGCCCGGCACCGCGTTCGTGGAGCTGGCGGTCCGGGCGGGCGACCAGGTCGGCTGCGACCGCGTGGACGAGCTGACCCTGGAGGCCCCGCTGGTGCTGCCCGCGCGCGGCGGCACCGTCCTGCAGGTCGCGGTCGGCGCGCCCGACGCCACCGGAAGGCGCGCGGTGAGCGTGCACTCCCGGCCCGAGGACGCCGACTCCTCGTGGACCCGGCACGCCTCCGGCTTCCTGGACCACGCCCCGCGCACCAGCCCCGAGCGCCTGACCGCGTGGCCGCCGCCCGGCGCGGCCAAGCTCGACGTCGACGCCCTCTACGCGGAGCTCGCGGCGGGCGGCTACGCCTACGGCCCGGTGTTCCGCGCCGTCCGCGCCGCCTGGCGGCAGGGCGACGTGGTGTTCGCCGAGGTCGCGCTGCCCGAGCACGCCGACGCGGCGGGCTTCGGCCTGCACCCGGCGCTGCTCGACGCCGCGCTGCACGCCACCGGCGCCCGCGAGGGCGGGGCCGAGGACGGCCTGATCGACCTGCCGTTCGCCTGGACCGGCGTCACCCTGCACGCCTCCGGCTTCCTGGACCACGCCCCGCGCACCAG
>NZ_JBQGCX010001531.1:0-4244 GCF_052038725.1 Actinosynnema sp. | reverse complement strand
CGGCGCGGTCAGGAACTCCACGGCGCTCACTTCCCCACCCCCAGCGACCGCAGCAGCTGCTCGGCCCGGTCCAGCCCGAACGTGCGCAGCCAGATGTCCGTGTCCGCCAGCGCCCTCGGCTCGCCGTCCGCGACGACGGTCCGGTTCAGCAGGCACAACCGGCTGCACAGCGCGGTCGCTGCGGCCAGGTCGTGCGTGGTCATCAGCACCGCCACCCCCTCGTCCCTGAGCTGCCCGAGCAGTTCGCTCAACAACTCCTGCGTCGGCACGTCGATGCCGGTGAACGGCTCGTCCAGCAGCAGCGTGCCCGGCCGCAGCGCGAGCGCCCGCGCCACCAGCACCCGCTGCCGCTGCCCGCCGGACAGCTCGCCGACCGGCCTGGCGGCCAGGTCGCCCATGCCGACCCGCTCCAGCGCCTGCTCCACCGCGGCCAGGTCGTCCGCGCTCCGGCGGCGCAGCAGCCCGCGCAGGTGCGTGCGCCCGGTGGCGACCGCGCCCGCGACGGTGATGGGGAAGTCCCAGGCGACCTCGTGCCGCTGCGGCACGTACCCCACCGACCCCTGCGCGCGCCGCGCGCTGCGCCCGTGCACCTCCACGCTCCCGCTCTCCAGCGGCAGCAGGCCGAGGACGGTGCGCAGCAGCGTGGTCTTCCCGGCCCCGTTGGGCCCGATCAACCCGACCAGCTCACCGCCGCGCAGCTCGAAGTCCACGCCCGACAGCACTTCCCGCCCGCCCAGGCGCACGCTGGCGCCCGCCACGCGGACCACCGGGTCACCCACGGGAGCCCACCACCTTGCGCCGCACCAGGAACCCGATCGTCAGCAGCACGACCGCGGCGCCGGCGATCCAGGGCCACGGGGCCTGGTTCTGCTCTTCGCCCGCGTTCTCGTTGCTGCTGGGCGCTTCGCCGGCCGGCACCGAGACCGTGAACGCCTCGTTCGGGTCACCGGCCCCCACGTGCACCCGCAGCACCGCCCGGTCGGCGCGACCGTCGGACGCCGCCATCTCGACGTCGAGCGCGTACGAGCCGGGAGCGCTGAACACCCAGTTGCCGTGCGCGTGCGTGCCCAGCTCGACCCCGGTCTCCTGCGGGAAGCCCTTGGCGCCGCTGAACACCACCTCGGGCTCGCCGAAGTTCCCGTTGAGGAACAGCTGGAACTCGCCCGGTCCGCTCACCCCGTGCAGCCGCCAGTCCACCTCGCGCCCGCCCAGCCCGGCGATGCTCGGGTCCTGCGTGTTCCAGCCGGGCCAGACCACACCGTCCCCCTGGGCTTGCGGCAGCACCCACACCTGGCTGCCCGCCGCGCCGAGGAACGCGTAGGCCGGGTCGTCCGGGACGGCCGTCCTGACCGAGTCCGGCACGTGCAGCACCACGTCACCGGGTTCCCGCCACACCGGCTCCGCGCCGCTGTCGTCGCGCAGCTGCACGACCCACTTCCCGTCCACCACGCGCGGTCCCAGGTCCACGTGCCCGTCGGCGATCACCACCCGCTCGCCGTCCTGCGCCTGCGCTTGTTCCTGCGCCTGTGCCGCAGGCGCGCCGGCCAGCACCGCCGCTGCCGCCACCGCCACCGCTGTTGCCGCCGCGCTCAGCCGAGACACCGCGCGACCTCCTTCGCGTTGTGCCGCATCATGTCCGCGTAGCTGCGCACCCGCTGGTCGAACGCGTCCCCGTACAGCAGGCACACCTCGACCCCCTGGTCCGCCGCCACCTGGTTCAGCACCGAGGCGCGCTGCGCGAGGTTCGGCTCGGTGAACACGGCGGGAACCCCGAGGTTGCGCACCGTCCCGGTCAGCTTCCGCACGTCCTCGACGCTGGGCTCCTGCGCCGGGTTCGGCACCACGAAACCGGCCACGGTGAGGTCGTAGGCGCTGGCGAGGTACCCGAACCCGTCGTGCGTGGTGATCAGCTGCCGCCGCTCCGCGGGCACCCCCGCGATGGTCTGGCGGACCTCGCCGTCAAGCGCGTCCAGCTCCGCCGCGTACTCGCGCGCGTTCCGGTCGTACTCCTGCGCGTTCGCCGGGTCGGCGCTGCGCAGCGTGTCGCGGATCAGCTCCACGTAAGCGCGCGCGTTGCGCACGTCCTGCCACAGGTGCGGGTCGATCTCCCCGTGCACGTGCTTGCCGAGCACCGCCTGCGGCAGTTGGTGCACCTGCGCCCCAGGGGCGCCGAGGAACCCGAACCGCGGATCGTCCGGAACGCTGCTCAGGGTCTTGTTGGGCACCTCGATCACCGCGTCCTGAGCCGCCACGACGTGCTGCGCGGTCCCGCCGCCCTCGTCGTTGAACGTGTACAGCTCACCGCTGTCCAGGTCCACGGTCAGATCGGTGTGACCCTTGTGCAGCACGGTCTTCCCGGTCTCGGCCGGGTTGACCCCGACCGCGAAGGTGAACGTGTTCTCCCCCAGGGGGATCGGCTCGCCCCCGTCGTTGACCAGCTCGGCGCGCAACGCCAACCGGTAAACGCCGGGAGCGGTGAACGCCCAGTTCAGGTGCGTGTGCGCCGCGGGTGGCAGCGTGGTCACGTCCACTTCGGACAGACCGTCGCCGGAGTCGAAGTAGGGAACCGGCTTCCCCAGCGACTCGGTCAGGTAAACGGCCAACTCCCCCGGCCCCTCGACCCCGACGGCGCTCAACCGGACCTCGGAAGTCCGACTGGCCCCCCGCTCCTTCCCGTCGCCGCGAACCCGGAGCCCGAGCCACAGCACGTCCAGCCCGACGTCCTCGACCAGCGGGATCACGTTGGCCCCGTACGTCTCCGCGGACTCGGCCAGCGACACGTTGGGCGCGCCGTCCGCGAGGTTGGCGTCAATGGCCTTGATCAGCCGCTGCTCCTCCAGCAGCAGGTGGTTGGTGAACGCGACCTGGGCCCCCACGACCTTCTTGACGTCGGCAGGCGTCGGCTCGTACGAGTGCGGATCCCCGCCCGCGGGCACCACGGAGTCAACCCGAACCCGCTCCCCGCCGACGTTCCGCACCAGGTCGGCGAGGATCTCGGTGGTGGTGACCACAGCGATCCCGTCCCCACCGCCACGCCCGGCCCCCGCGGAGCACCCGCTGACCGCGAGCCCCACCACGAGCAACCCGGCGACGAAGCGCGAGGGCGCACGCACGCGCATGTCTTCGAACACCTCCAGACGCCCCACCTGAACAGGCGGGCCCTGTGAAGCTAATACAAACGACAACCATTTTCAACGAACGGCCAGGTGCGCGGGTCGCCACCCCGCACCCGCCGGGTGCGCAATCCCTCCAGCACGAGGAGGGGCGCACGTGGACGACACCATCACCCGGATCAGGACCAAGCTGGCCCGCCTGCAGGCGGACGAGCGCCTCGCCGCGACCGTCAAGCCCACCGCCCTGCGCGGCTACCTGAACCCACCGGCGTCGGAAGCCGAGGTCGAGGCGTTCGAACGCGAGCAGGGCGTCACCCTCCCGCAGGCGTACCGCCGCTTCCTGCTGGAACTGGGCGACGGCGGCACGGGCCCGCACTGCGGCCTGCTTCCCCTGCGCGAGTGGTCCCCTGGCGAGTCGGAGTGGCCCGCCAGGGAAAGCCCCTTCGACCTGGGCCGCAACCGCGCGGAGTGGTGGGCGGGTACCTGGGAGGACGACGACCACCCGTTCCGGGGCACGATCTCCGTCGTGAGCCAGGGGGTGAGAACTGCACCCTCCTCATCGTGACCGGCCGGTGCCAGGGCAGGCTGGTCGACGTCGCCCGCATCGTCGACTTCGCGCAGGTCTGGGGCGACGAGGACTTCCTGGTTTGGCACGAGCGCTAGCTGGACGAGGTGCTGCCCGGTCGGGGGCGTTGGGCCTGGGGCGTGGCCTGCGGATCTTCACCGTAGGTGGAGGACGATGCAAGCCAAGACGATCTCGGCACGATGGTAGGCGGCTCGTTTCGCGAACCTGGTGGCCAGGCCGCGGAACTGCTTGAGCCGGTTGAAACAGCGCTCGACCACGTTGCGGATCTTGTAGATGTCCGGGTCGAAGGCCGGTGGCCTGCCACCGGCCGAGCCCTGGGCCTTGCGGTGGGCGATCTGGTCCGTGCGCTCGGGAATCGTGGCCTTGACCCGCCGCTGCCGCAGCGCGGTTCGGGTGCTCGGGTGGGCGTAGGCCCTGTCGGCGACGACCCGCCCGACCCGCACCCTCCGCCCGTCCACGGCGATGTCGTGGATGTCGTCGAGCAGCGGTGGCGGTTGCGGGTTGTCGCCGGCCCTGACCCGAGGGTGAGGATCACCGTCGGCGGC
>NZ_JBQGCX010001530.1:0-2198 GCF_052038725.1 Actinosynnema sp. | reverse complement strand
CCGGCGGGTCGCCGAGGACAGCGCTCCCTGCTCGGTGGCACCCGAAGTGCTGGCCAAGGCCGCGGTGCGCCGACGCCAGTTCGAGGAGGTCGTGCACAGCGGTGCCGCCATCTACGGCGTCACCACCGGGTACGGCGAGATGATCTACATGCAGGTCGAGCCCTCCAAGGAGGTGGAGCTGCAGACCAACCTCATCCGCAGCCACAGCGCGGGTGTCGGTCCGCTGTTCGCCGAGGACGAGGCCAGGGCGATCGTCGCCGCGCGGCTCAACGCGCTCTCACGCGGCTATTCGGCGGTGCGCCCCGAGATCCTGGAGCGGCTCGCGCTCTACCTGAACCTGGGCATCACCCCGGCGATTCCGGAGATCGGCTCGCTCGGGGCCAGCGGTGACCTCGCGACCCTGTCGCACATCGCCGCGACCGTCATCGGCGAGGGCTACGTGCTGCGCAACGGCAACCGCATCCCGACCGAGGTCGTCCTGCGCGAGCAGGGCATCGAGCCGCTGGAGCCGCGGTTCAAGGAAGGCCTCGCGATGATCAACGGCACCTCCGGCATGACCGGGCTCGGGTCGCTGGTGGTCAGCCGAGGTCTCGACCAGCTGCACCAGGCCGAGATCGTCTCCGCACTGGTGCTGGAGACGCTGAAGTGCTCCACCAGCCCGTTCCTGCCCGAGGGGCACGAGCTGGCCCGCCCGCACACCGGTCAGATCGACTCGGCCGCGAACCTGCGCGCCCTGCTGCACGGCAGCTCGCTCGCCGTGGCGCACTCCGACCTGCGCCGCGAGGTCGAGGACCAGCGCGTGGGCGACGAGGTCACCCGGACCGAGGTCTACCTGCAGAAGGCCTACTCGCTGCGGGCCATCCCGCAGGTGCTGGGCGCGGTCCGCGACACGCTGCGGCACGCGGCCAGGACGCTGACCACCGAGCTGAACTCCGCCACGGACAACCCCCTGTTCTTCGAGGGCAAGGAGGTCTTCCACGGCGGCAACTACCACGGCCAGCCCGTCGCGTTCGTCATGGACTTCACGACGATCTCGCTGACCCAGCTCGGCGTGCAGTCCGAGCGCCGCAGCAACCGGCTGCTCAACCGCCACCTCAGCTACGGCCTGCCCGAGTTCCTGGTCAAGGGCGAGCCCGGCCTCAACAGCGGCTTCGCGGGCGCCCAGTACCCGGCCACCGCGCTGATCGCCGAGAACCGGACCATCGGCCCGGCCAGCACCCAGAGCGTGCCGTCCAACGGCGACAACCAGGACGTGGTGAGCATGGGCCTGATCTCGGCCCGCAACGCCCGCCGCGTGCTGCAGAACAACACCCGCATCCTCGCGCTGGAGTTCCTGGCCGCCGCCCAGGCGGTCGACCTCACCGGCCGCCACGGCGGCCTGAGCCCGGCGGGCAGGGCCACCTACGAGAAGGTCCGCTCGCTGGTGCCGACCCTGGAGCAGGACCGGTACATGTCCGACGAGCTGGAGCTCGTGGCCGACGCCGTCGGCAAGGGCGAGTTCCTGGAGCCGATCAAGGAGCTCGGCATCGAGCTGCGCTGACGCGCGCCCCGCGAAGACGTCCCGACAACACATCCCGACGAACAGCGGAGGGCTCGGCATGACACCGGAAGACGCGCTCGCGGTCCTGGACGCGGAGCCGGACGCGCGGGTGGACCCGGACGAGCTGGTCCGGGCCGCGATGCGGTGGCACTTCTCCCCGGAGACCGGGACGCCGTTCTGGCTGGACCGGCGCGACCGCCTCGGCTTCGACCCGCTCACCGAGGTGCGCACCAGGGACGACCTGCGGCTGTTCCCGCAGACCGTGGAGGACCTGCGGCACGTGCCGGTGGACGACCTCATCCCGCGCGGCTACGGCGGGAAGGCCGAGATCGTCGGCGTCTTCGAGAGCGGTGGCACGACCGGTTCCCCGAAGCGGGTGCTCTACCTCGCCGACTGGATGGAGCGCGAGATGGCCGGGGCCATGCGCGCCATGGACGAGCGGGGCTACCCGCACGGGGTCAACTGGCTGTCGATGGGCCCCAGCGGCCCGCACGACTACGCCGAGCTGACCGCGCAGCACGCGCGCAGGCGGGGAGGGGTCCGCTTCGCGGTGGACTTCGACCCGCGCTGGGTGCGGCTGTGCACGCGGCAGGGGCGCGTGGACGAGGTGGAGCGCTACCTCGACCACGTCCTCGGCCAGGTCGCGGACGTGCTGGCC
>NZ_JBQGCX010001529.1:0-3308 GCF_052038725.1 Actinosynnema sp. | reverse complement strand
GCAGCACGTCGCGCGGTCGCCCGGCGACGCGGCGCAGCTCGGTGCGCACGTCCAGCAGGAGCCTGCGGGCCTCGGCGACCTCGGCGCCGGGCCGGTCGACCAGCTGGGCGGCGGCCAGCGCGTCCAGCACGGTCAGGTCGCGCAGCCCTCCCCTGCCGTGCTTGAGGTCGGGTTCGACGCGGTGCGCGATGTCGCCGCTGCGCGCCCAGCGGCGCTGCGCGGACTCGGCGATCTCGTCCAGCCTGCCGCGCACGCCCGCGCGCCACGCCTGCCGCGCGCCCTCCGCGAGCCGGGCGCTGACCTCGGCGTCGCCCGCGAGGTGCCGCGCGTCCAGCAGGCCCATGGCGGTGCGCAGGTCCGTCGAGGCCACGCGCAGCGCCTCGCCGACCGTGCGGACCGAGTGGTCGAGCCCGATGCCCGAGTTCCACAGCGGGTACCAGAGCTTCTCGGCGACCTCGTCCACGCCTTTCTGCCCGTTGTGGACGAGCAGCAGATCGAGGTCCGAGTAGGGGACCAGCTCGCGGCGGCCGAGGCCGCCCACGGCGACCAGCGCCAGCCCGCCGCCCGCCCCGCCGACGCCCGACGCCGAGGCGTGCGCGGTGAGCCAGAACTCGTGCAGGTCCACCAGCGCCTCGCGCACGGCCTCGCCCGTCAGACGGCGACGACCCGGTGCGAGCAGGCGATCGCGCGCCCGCACCAGGTCGTCAGCCGTGACGACGGCCGTCTCGGTGTGCTCCATCCGGCCGTCTCCAGTCATCGCTACAGGGCGTCCGTGCCGCGCTCCCCGGTCCGGACCCGGATCACGGTGTCGACCGGGGTGACCCAGACCTTCCCGTCGCCGATCTTGCCGGTGCGGGCGGCCTCGACGACCGCGTCCAGGACCTTGTCCACGGCCGCGTCGTCCACCAGCACCTCGATCCGCAGCTTCGGCACGAAGTCCACGGCGTACTCGGCGCCCCGGTAGACCTCGGTGTGGCCCTTCTGCCTGCCGTAGCCCTGGACCTCGCTGACGGTCATGCCCAGGACGCCCAGCTGCTCCAGTGCCGTCTTGACGTCGTCGAGCGTGAACGGCTTGACGATCGCGGTGATCAGCTTCACGACTTGTTGCTCCCCTCAAGGACCGCGGACGCGCCCGCGGCGACGCTGGGCTTGGCGGAGCCGCGCGAGCCGGACAGGCCGCCGAGGTCGTAGGCGGTCTCGGCGTGCTCGGCCTCGTCGATGCCACCGACCTCGTCATCCTGCTCCGCGCGGAAGCCGACGGTCAGCTTGACCAGGTAGCCGAGGGCGAGGCTGAGGACGAAGGAGTAGGCGAAGACGGCGATCGCGCCGACGGCCTGCCGCCAGAGCTGGTCGACGCCGCCGCCGTAGAACAGGCCGTTGACGCCCGCCGGGGCGGCGTCGCTGGCGAAGAAACCGATGAGGATCGTGCCGGAGAGGCCGCCGACCAGGTGCACGCCGACCACGTCGAGCGAGTCGTCGATGCCGAGGCGGTACTTGAGGCTGACCGCCAGCGCGCACAGGGCGCCGGTGATGGCGCCGACCGCGATCGCGCCCAGCGGGGTGACCGACGAGCAGGCCGGGGTGATGGCGACCAGACCGGCGACGACGCCGGACGCGGCGCCCAGGGTGGTGGCGTGGCCGTCGCGGACGCGCTCCACGAGCAGCCAGGCGAGCATGGCGGCGGAGGTGGCGACGGTGGTGTTGATGAAGGTGACGCCCGCGGTGGCGTTGGCGCCCAGCGCGGAGCCCGCGTTGAAGCCGTACCAGCCGAACCAGAGCAGACCGGCGCCGAGCACGACCAGGGGCAGGCTGTGCGGCTTCATGCGGTCCTTGGGCCAGCCGACGCGCTTGCCGAGGACGATCGCCAGCGCCAGCGCCGCGGCGCCCGCGTTGATGTGGACGGCGGTGCCGCCCGCGAAGTCGATGGCGGCGAGCTTGTTGGCGATCCAGCCGCCGGGGTCGACGACGTTGCCGTCGGCGTCCTTGCCGTCGAAGTCGAACACCCAGTGCGCGACCGGGAAGTAGACGACCAGGGCCCACAGGCCCGCGAACAGCAGCCACGGGCCGAAGCGGGCCCGGTCGGCGATCGCGCCGGAGATCAGCGCCACGGTGATGATCGCGAACATCGCCTGGAAGGAGACGAAGACCGTGGTCGGGATGGTGCCGAACAGCGAGTCCGGGGTGAGCAGGCCGCTCAGGCCGAAGAACTCGAACGGCTTGCCCAGCAGGCCACCGCCGAGGTCGGCGCCGAACGCGGTCGAGTAGCCGACCAGCACCCAGAGCACACCGACCACGCCCATGGCGCCCAGGCTCATCATCATCATGTTGAGCACGCTCTTCGAGCGGACCATGCCCCCGTAGAAGAAGGCAAGTCCGGGGGTCATCAGCAGCACCAGTGCGGCACTGGCGAGCACCCAGGCGGTGTCCCCTGTATCCACGTCGACCTCCACAGCAACAGCACGTCGGTTGCAGGGGAGCATCAACAGCGGCTGTTTCGCCCGCCGACGCGGAACGTTTCACCCCGGTGAACTGTCGGATCGGCCTTGTTACGGGCGGGTTTCACGGGGTTGAAGGCAGGAATTCTTCACCCTGCGGTACCGGAATCCGGGGGTTCTTGCGGTGACGGACGGTGCCGGGCGTCGCCCCGACCGGGGGGTCGGATCGTGCGGTCGTGGGACGGGGCGACGGTCGGTCACCGGGGTGGTGATCAGGGGCGGGACGGTTTTCGTCGGGTCGGGGGCTCGGTCATCTTCGGGCGGGGGCCGTGGTCACCGTGCGCGAGAGCGCGGGCGGGTCGACGGCGGGGCAGCTCGCGGGGCGGGCGGGCGCGGTGAGGTGGAGGAGGTGGGCGTCGGTGGTGGACCTGGTGCACGCGGTGCGGTCGTAGACGCCGTGGCCCCAGCCCTCGCAGGTGAGGAGGGCGGTGGAGGCGCGGTTGCGGCGGTGGACGTTGGCGGCCCAGGCGTGCGCGGTGGACGGGTCGTGGCGGGCGTTGAGCAGCAGGACCTTCGGGGAGTTCGACAGGTCGAGGTCGCGCTGCGGGACGACGACGTCGTCGGCGCGGCCGACGCAGGCCGCGAGGACCTGGGTGTTGAGCGGGGAGCCGCCCGTGGTCGGGGCCGCGCGGGCGGCTCGGGCGGTGAGGGCGGCGAACTCCCGGTGGTCGCGGATCGGGACGCTCCAGTCGCGGCAGAACACGGCGGGGAACGGGTGCGGGACGACGTCGGCGGGGGTGGACCGGGTGTGGTCGGGCGCGGGTGGGGCGAGGGTGGCGAGCGGGACCGGGGTGAGCGCGGGCAGGGCAGGCG
>NZ_JBQGCX010001528.1:0-1857 GCF_052038725.1 Actinosynnema sp. | reverse complement strand
GGCGGCGCGGGTGGGGGGGGGCGGGGGGGGCACGGCCCGGCTGGTGGCGTGGGACCGCGGGTGTGGGGGGTGGGGCCACCCCGGGGGGGCCACACCCCGCACCGGGTCAGCGCCCGGCCGCCACCCGGTCCACGAACGCGTCCACCTCCACGACCGGCTCCGCCCACCCCAGCGCCCGGCTCAGCGCCACCAGCTGCGGCAACCGCTCCGCCGGACCGTCCGCGAACACCTGCGCCGGGCTGCCGTCCGCGACGACCCGACCGCCGGAGACCACCAGCACCCGCTCGAAGTTCTCCGCGCAGAAGTCCAGGTCGTGCGTCGTGGCGATCACCGTGCGCCCGCGCAGCGACAGGTCGGCGAGCAGCTCGCGCAGCGCCTCCAGCGCGAACGCGTCCTGCCCGGTGGTCGGCTCGTCCAGCACCACCACCGGGGTGTCCATGGCCAGCACCGACGCGATCGCCACCATCTTCCGCTGCGCGGCCGACAGGTGGTACGGGTGCGCCTCGCCCAGCCCCGCCAGCCCGGTGGCCTCCAGCGCCCGCTCCACCCGCTCGGTCACCGCGGCCTCGGGGTGGCCCAGGTTGCGCGGGCCGAAGGCGACCTCGGCGGCCACGGTGCGCGCGTGCAGCTGGTCGGCCGGGTTCTGGAACACGAACCCGACCTTCGCCGCCAGCGCGGAGATCGGGTGCTCGGCGGTGTCCGCGCCGCCGACCAGCACCCGGCCCGAGGTCGGCGTGACCAGGCCGTTGAAGTGCTGCGCCAGCGTGGTCTTGCCCGCACCGTTGGGGCCGATCACCGCGACCTTCTCGCCCTGGTCGATCCGCAGCGACACGTCCTGGAGCGCGGTCGTGCGCTCGTCGTAGCGGTAGGTCAGCGACTCGACGTGGATGTCCGCTCGCACGGCGGTCCTCCTAGGCTCGGGGGTCGGCGGCGGCGGGCACGGAGAAGCCGCTCACGGCCTCCGGCAGCAGCACCGGCAGCGGGCGCTCCCGAGGCCACAGGCCGCGTTCGGCCGCGCGCCTGGCCGCCCTGGTGTAGCGGGTCGTCGACACGCCGAGGCCGGGCAGGCGCGGGTCGGTGAACACCTCGGCGGGCGCGCCGTCGGCGACGACCCGGCCGCCGGCCAGCACCACGACCCGGTCGGCCAGCTCCGCCAGCCGCTCGGTGCGGTGCTCCACCAGCACGACGGTGATCCCGTCGCGGCGCAGCGCGTCCAGCGCGCCGAACACCAGCGACGCGCTGTCCGGGTCCAGCTGCGAGGTCGGCTCGTCGAGCACGACGACGCGAGGCCGCATCACCAGCACCGCGCCGATCGCGACGAGCTGCTGCTGCCCGCCGGACAGGGTGAACGGCGACCGCTCGGCCAGGTGCCCGATCCCCAGCGCGGACAGCACCTCCTCGATGCGCCGCACCATCTCCGCGCGCTCCACGCCCAGGTTCTCCAGGCCGAACGCCAGCTCCTCGCGCACGGTGAACTTGGCCCCGGACATCTGGTTGAACGGGTCCTGCACGACGAGCCCGACGTCGGTGACCACCTCGGCCAGCGGCGTGCCCGCCACCGACCGGCCCGCGACGGTCACCGAGCCGGTCAGCGCGCCGCCGGTGACGTGCGGGACCATGCCCGCGATCGCGGCGGCCAGCGTCGACTTGCCCGCGCCGCTGGCCCCGACCACCCCGCACACCTGACCGGCGGGGACCGACAGGTCCACCTCGGACAGCGCGGGCCCGCTCGTCGCGGGGTAGGCGAACGACACGCCCCGGAACTCGATCACCGGACCACCCCCAGCACGTTGACGACCACGGCGGCCACCGCGACCGCGCCCATGAGCAGCCGCGCCACCCGCTGCGCGGGCGAGT
>NZ_JBQGCX010001527.1:0-1533 GCF_052038725.1 Actinosynnema sp. | reverse complement strand
AGCCTGCCCTGGTTCACCGGCACCTGCGCGATCGCCCCGCGCGCCGCCACGCCCACGCCGGGCACCCGGCAGCCCGCCCACAGCGCCGCCCCCGAGCGCGGCCCCATGGAGGTCAGCAGCTCCGGGCCGAGCAGCCTGCGCAGCCTGGCCAGGCGCGCGTCGGAGAACGAGGCCAGGCACACCCGGCCCAGCGCGCCGGTGCGGCGCAGCAGCTCCACCACCGGGGCGACGGCGGCGTCGGACTTGACGTCGATGTTGAGGAACGCCCCCGGCAGCTCCTCCATCAGCTCCTCCAGGCGCACCACCGGCTCCCGTCCGCCCACGCGCGCCTCGCGCACCCGCGCCCACGGCAGCTGCGAGACCACGCCCGTGCCGTCGGTGGTGCGGTCGAGCGTGGAGTCGTGGTGCACCACGACCACCCCGTCCGAGGTGGTGTGCACGTCGGTCTCCAGGTAGGAGAACCCCTCCGCGACGGCGCGCCGCATCGCCGACAGCGAGTTCTCCATGCCCTCCAGCTCGCCCAGGTGCCACCCCCGGTGCGCGAAGGCGCGCGGGTTCGGGCCGGACAGGTACCGATGGCTCAGCTTCACGCGCCGAGTGTGCACCGGCGGCGTGGCGCTGGAACAACCAGCCGGTGTCCGGCTACCGTCGCCGCCCATGGAGCTGGCAGGCCCCTCCCACCACCCCGGCGCGACCCCGGACGCGGCGCGCGCCGGTGACGCCGTCGACCCCTCCGGCGCGCCCGGCACCGAAGCCGACCCCGCAGCCGCGGACCCGGCCGCGTCCCGCAGGCCCCGCCGGGAGGAGGCCCGCCACTGCGCCTGGTGCGGCAGACCCCTGCCCGACCAGGGCCGGGTGGGCAGACCGCGCCGCTACTGCGCCCAGCCGTGCCGCCAGCGCGCCTACGAGCGCAGGGCCGCCGTGCAGCGCGGCGGCCTGCCCGAGGACGCCGTCGTGCTCTCCGCCGCGGAGCTGGCCGACCTGCAGGACCGGCTGTTCCAGCTGCGCTGCGCCGCCGAGGACGTCGCCTCCGCCGCCGCCGAGGGCGCGGACCCGGTCGAGCTGGGCGAACTGGCCACCGGACTCGCCGACACCGCGCGGGGACTGGAGCGGCTGCGCTGAGTGGTGTTGGCTGGGACCCCACCCGCGCGCCCACGAGGCGCGCGTGGACACCAGGAGCCACGAGCACGGCAGCGACACCGGGAGGACGCGTGGGCGGCGCGTGGCACCGAGAGGTGCTCCAGCGGACCGACATCGGCTACGGCGTGACGGACCCCGCCACCACCCTGAGGTGGGCCAACCCCGCGCTGGCAGGCATCCTCGGCATCGATCCCGAGCACCTGCCCGGCCGCTCCCTGTCGGCGCTGCTCCCCGGAGCCCCCGACCGGCCCAGGCCCGGCCTGGCGCTGCTGACCCCGGCGGGTGAGGGCCACCGGTGGCTGGAGGTGACCTGCCAGCGGCTCGACGCCTCCGACGGCGACCTGCTGTACCGGGTCGCCGACGTCACCGCCTGGCGCGACCGGGAGCTGGAGG
>NZ_JBQGCX010001526.1:0-2173 GCF_052038725.1 Actinosynnema sp. | reverse complement strand
CCCGAGGGCGCCTGACGCTTCACTTTCCACGTTCTTGTACTGCTCGATCGCTTTCTTAATGTTCTCGATGTTCTTCAGCAGAGCTTTTTGCGCCAACTTGTTCGCCCACTGGTAACCACCGACCTCCTCGTTGGCGGAACTCCTCATGGCGACCATCGAGATAGCGCTGTAGAGATCTTTCCCAGGCGACTCGACCTGTGCCACGGCATTGGCCCCCCAGTAGGCCCTGTCCAACTTCTCGACAGCCTCGGTGAGCGCCTCCACGAGCTTGGGCGCCTGGTCGACGTCGATGCTGAACCTGGTCTGCCCGCCCTGCGCGCTACCGAACTGGCTGAGCCCGCTGATAGCGCCCGCGGCACCGCCTGGGGACTGCACGGTCTCAGCCATGAAGCTGATCATTCGAGCGTCACCCGACGAAACCTGAGAGTCTTTTACGTCACCAACCGCCACAACCGCCCCCTGCCCCGAGCACCCACCTGACCGGTGATGATGCCAGACGGGACGCCGTCCGTCAGACATTTCACGGAACGAACGCGCGTCACGCCCGACACATCCGCAGGAACAGCCTTAATTGATCACCGGAACCACCAATCAGCAACGGAAAGTAACCCGACGACCACATGATTCACCCGCACGAGCAAATTCCCCACAAAAAACCGCTCCCGCTCTCCCCCGAACGGGGAAGGGCGGGAGCGGAAGCGTCGAGCGGATCAGCCCTTCGCCGTCTCCACGACCAACCCCGCGACCTCCTGCGACTTCTCACAAGCCGCCGACGCCTCCGGCAGGGCGCTGTTCGTCACGCCCACCAGCACCTGGAACGTCGTCTCCGCCGAGGCCGCCACGATCGTCGTGCAGCGGCCCTTCCCGCCCGCGACCGGCGAGTGCGTGAACGCCTCCAGGCCGCCCACCGTCGTCTCCTCCTTCACCGAGGACGACTCCGCGAACCGCACCGCCTTCGCGAACGTCTCGTCCGGCAGGACGACCGTGTACCGCGCCCCCTTGGTCAGGTCCTTCGGGTTGAAGACGCACGAGGGGCTCCCGCCGGTCTTCCCCGGCTCCGGCACGTCCATCGCCCCCAACCCGGCCACCTGCGCCGCGGTCAGCAGGTCGCACGGGTTCGACGCGTACTTCGACAGGTCCAGCCCACCGGCCGCCCCGCCCTTCGAGCTCGGCGCCGTGCTGCTCTCCGACCCGAACTCGGGAATCCCCGAGGGCGAGCTCGCGGGCGCGCTCTCCGGCAGGGCCCTGCCCGCCGACTCGGTCGAGCAGCCGCTCACCGCGATCACGGCGGACACCGCCGCGACCGCCCAAAAACCCACTCTCACGTTCCACTCCTGTCACAGGCGCCCCGACGAGGGGTCGCCCGATGCCGCAAACGCCCCGGATTCTGGTCCCAGCGGCGCGGAGGACGAGGACCGGCGGTCGCGCGGACCGGCGGGACGGGCTGTTCTCCCCCAGGAGAGGCCGGGCGTGGCGGCGCCTGACCGACGCCCCGCTCGAACCCCCCGCGCCGGAACGGATGATGTCAGAGCGACCCCGCCCGCGTCCGGGAAACACAAGATCAAGACACCGGTTCCGCCAGCGCGCTCCGCGCGGTCACCGCACGATCACCAAGCGCTAGCAGGGGAACCGCAGCAGCGCACCGGCCCGAGTGGACACCCGCGCCTGGGTGGGTGCGGCGCACCCTTCTTCCGCCCCGCCGCCCCCGCCAGGCTCGATGACATGAACACCACCTCGAAGGTCGTCCTCGTCACCGGCGCCTCCTCCGGCATCGGCGCCGCCACCGCCAGGGTCCTGGCCGCCGCAGGTCACCGCGTCGTGCTCGGCGCCCGCCGCACCGACCTGCTCGACGCGCTCACCGCCGAGCTCGGCTCCGGAACCGCCCACGCGCTCGACGTCACCTCGAAGTCCAGCTTCCAGGCCTTCGCCGACGCCGCGCTGGCCGAGCACGGCCGCATCGACGTGCTGGTCAACAACGCGGGCGTCATGCCCCTGTCCCCCATGGCCGAGCTGCGCACCGACGAGTGGGACCGCATGGTCGACGTCAACCTCAAGGGCGTGCTCAACGGCCTCGGCGCCGTGCTCCCGACGATGCTCGCCGCGAACTCCGGCCACCTGGTCAACGTCGCCTCGATCGCCGCCCACGAGGTGGTCCCGACGGCGGCCGTGTACT
>NZ_JBQGCX010001525.1:0-1742 GCF_052038725.1 Actinosynnema sp. | reverse complement strand
GCCGAGGACGTGGCGGCGGCGGTGTCGACCGGGCGGGAGCAGGTGGCGGTGCGCGGTGGGACGGCGTTCGCGCCCCGGCTGGTCGCCGAGCCCCGGCCCGCGCTGGCGGTGCCGGACGGGCCGTGGCGGCTCGAGGCGGGCCCGGACGGCGTGGTGGCCGCTCCCCGCCCCAGGGCCGCGCTGGAGCCGCACGAGGTGCGGGTGGCGGTGCGCGCGACCGGGATCGGCTTCCGGGGCGCGCGCGCGACGCGCGACGTGGGCGCACCGCTGGGCTCCGACCTGGCCGGGGTGGTCGCCGAGGTCGGCGCGGACGTCGACGGGCTCGCGGTCGGCGACCGGGTGTTCGGCCTCGTGGACGGGCCCACCGCGCCGGAGGCGGTGGTCGACCAGCGCTCGCTCGTGCCGGTGCCCGCGCGGTGGACGTTCGCCGAGGCCGCGTCGGTGCCGTCGGCGTTCCTGACCGCGCACTACGCGCTGCGGCACGTGGTGAACCTCCAGCCGGGGCAGCGGGTGCTGGTGCACGAGGCGGCGGGCGGGGTCGGCGCGGCGGTGGCGCTGCTGGCGCTAGCCACCGGGGCCCAGGTGTGGGCGACCGCGCGCCCGGACGGGCGGCACGTGCCGGGCCTGCCCGCCGAGCGGGTCGCCTCCTGCCTGGACCTGGGGTTCCGCGAGCGGTTCCCGCAGGTGGACGTGGTGGTGAACGCGCTGCCGGAGGAGTTCGCGGCGGCCTCGCTGGAGCTGCTGCGGCCCGGCGGGTACTTCGTGGAGCTGGGCGGGGCGACCCAGGGCCTGGTGGGGGTCGAGGCCGTGCGGCACCGGGTGCTGGACCTGGCCGAGGTGACCCCGGACCGGGTGCAGCGGATGCTGTCCCGGCTGGTCGCCGAGGGGGTCGAGCCGCTGCCCGCGACCGCGTGGGACGTGCGGCGCGCGCCCGAGGCGCTGGGGCAGGCCGGGAAGGTCGTGCTGGTCTCGCCGCGCGCCGACGCGGGCGCGGTGCTGGTGGTCGGCGGCGGACCGGTGGGCACGGCGCTGGCCAGGCACCTCGCCGGGCGGGGGTGGCGGGTCGTGCTCGCCGGGCGGCGGGACGCGTGCGCGGTCGCGGCGCTGCGGGAGGAGCTGGGCGCGGCGGTGGTGGACCTGGACCTCGGGGACGGGGCGGCGGTGCGGCGGGTGCTGGCCGAGCACGCGGTGACCGGGGTGGTGCACGTGGCGCAGGAGCCGGACGAGGCGTTCACCGGGGCGTGGCGGCTGCACGAGGCGGCGGGCGACCTGGACCTGTTCGTGCTGTGCGGGTCGGCCCGGTGGGCGCTGGGCGGTGACGTGGCGGAGGCCGCCGCGTGGGCGTTCCTGGCCGGGATCGCGCTGGAGCGGACCCGGTCCGGGCTGGTCGGGCGGGCGCTGGCCTGGGGGCCGCTGGCCGGGGAGCCCGCGGTGAGCGGGTCGCGACCGCTGCGGGTGGACGAGGCGCTGCGGTTGTTCGACCGGGCGGTGGACGGGCCGGAACCGGTGGTGCTGCCGATGCGCTGGTCGCCGGACGAGGCGCCCGCGACGCTGCCCCGGCAGCGGGTGGAGCGGGGGTCTGCGGTGGCGGCGGCGCTGGAGGCGCTGGCGGCGCTGGACGGGGCCGACCTCGCGGAGGAGGCGCGCGGGGCGCTCGTCGAGCGGCTGCGGGCGCTGCTGCCGGGCGGGGAACCGGGTGCGGTCGGGGCGAGCGGGCCCGAACCGAGCGGGCTCGAGCCGAC
>NZ_JBQGCX010001524.1:0-16097 GCF_052038725.1 Actinosynnema sp. | reverse complement strand
CACCTGCGGGCGCGCGGCGGCGGCGTGGGCGTCGCGGCGGCGTGCGTGGGGGTCGGGCAGGGCATGGCGATCGCGGTGCGGGTCTGACCGGGTGGTGAACGGCGGGGGGGGGGGGGGGCCGGGGGCCCCCCCCCCGCCGCCGTTCACCACCCGGTCAGACCCGCACCGCGATCGCCATGCCCTGCCCGACCCCCACGCACGCCGCCGCGACGCCCACGCCGCCGCCGCGCGCCCGCAGGTGCCTGCACAGGTCCACCACGACCCTCGGCATCGACGCCCCCAGCGGGTGCCCGTAGGCGATCGCCCCGCCGTGCACGTTCACCTTCTCCCGGTCCACCTCGGGCAGGTGGTGCAGCACCGACAGCGCCATCGCCGCGAACGCCTCGTTGATCTCCCACAGGTCCACGTCCGCACCGCCGATGCCCAGCCGCCCCAGCAGCTTCCGGATCGCCCCCACCGGCGCCAGGGTGAACCGCTGCGGCTCGCCCGCCGTGACCGCCGACCCCAGCACCTCGCCCAGCGGGGTGACCCCCAGCTCGGCGGCCAGCGACTCGGTGCCCAGCAGCACCGCCGCCGCGCCGTCGTTGAGCGGCGAGGAGTTGCCCGCCGTCACCGTGCCGCCGTCGCTGAACGCGGGCTTGAGCTTCGCCAGCTTCTCCGCGCTCGTCTCCGGCCGCACCGACTCGTCCCTGCGCACCGCCGACCCGTCCGGCAGCTGCACCGGGAACGCGAACCCGTCGTGCACGCCCGCGTCCCACGCCGCCGACGCCCGCCGGTGCGAGCGCAGCGCGTACTGGTCCATCCGCTCGCGGGTGATGCCCAGCTCGGCGGCCACCTGCTCCGCGGCCCGTCCCAGCGGGACCGTCCACGCGGACGGCATCCTCGGGTTCACCAGCCGCCAGCCCAGCGCCGTGGACACCGGCTCCAGCCGGTCCGCGAACGGCCGGTCCGGCCTCGGCACCACGAACGGCGCGCGGGTCATGCCCTCCACCCCGCCCGCCACGACCACGTCCGCGTCGCCCATCGCGAGCGCGCGCGAGGCCTGCACGCTCGCCTCGCCGCCGGACGCGCACAGCCGGTTCACCGCCGCGCCCGGCACCGTCGGCGGCAGGCCCGCCAGCAGCGCGGCCATCCGCCCGATGTTCCGGTTCTCCTCACCGGCCCCGTTCGTGTTCCCGTACAGCACGTCGTCGACGCGCGCCGGGTCCAGGTCCGGGTGCCTGCGCAGCAGCTCGGAGATCGGCAGGGCGGCCAGGTCGTCGACCCGGACACCGGAGAGCCCGCCCCGGTAACGGCCGAACGGCGTGCGGGCGGCGTCGAGGATCAGTGGGCGCTGCATGTGACCATCTTGTC
Organism: Actinosynnema sp.; assembly: GCF_052038725.1. NCBI lineage: Bacteria > Bacillati > Actinomycetota > Actinomycetes > Pseudonocardiales > Pseudonocardiaceae > Actinosynnema > Actinosynnema sp. The sequence continues at coordinate 14,744 of NZ_JBQGCX010001524.1, read as the reverse complement.
ACCGAGCGGCGAAGAACGAGGCGAAAGCCGAGGTGGGCCGCGTGGACCCCGAAGTGCCGAACAGCCGCGCCTCCACCATGTGCGGGCCCTCCGAGAGCGGCCCGCCGGGCAGCGCCCCGGTGTTCACCGCCACCCGGTAGGTCCCGGCCACCGCGGGCCCGCCGACCGCCGTTGGCACCGAGGCGATCCGCGTCCCGTCCAGCCACAGCCCGAACCCGGCGAGCCCGGCCAGCCCGTGCTGGGCGGGCGCGCCCACCAGCTCCACCTCGACCACCACCCGGCCGCGCGGCACCGGGGTGCCCGGCGGCAGCGGGCGGCCCGACGCGTCCAGCACCCGCGCGGACGGCCGGGGCAGCGCGCTCTGCGGCGGCCCCGGTTCGGGGTTGGCCGCGACGGGAACCGCCCCGCCCGGCCCCAGCTCCAGCTCGGCGTGCGTCGCGGTGGCGTCGAACCCCAGGTCCAGCCGCACCCCGACCACCCCGTCGGGCGACACCGAGGCCACCCCGGCGGGCACGTCCCCCACCAGCGGGAGGCCGGTGTCCGCCCGGAACGGGGCCCCGTCGACGGCGCGCCGCAGCGGCACCGGCACCCCGGACACCAGGGCCACCAGCGGCTCGTCGCGCTCGCGGGACAGGGCGTGCGACACGGTGAGCCGCAGCTGCCCGGCGGGCGCGCCCACCCCCGACCCGGCCGCACCGCCCTGCGGCGTCACCTCCACCCGCACCGGCCCCACCAGCGGGGGAGCGGCGGACGGCGCGCCGCCCAAGCCTGCCAGCCACACCGGGACCCGCTGCCCGATCGGCCCGGACACCGAGATCAGCGCGGTCGCCTCCCGCCACGCGGGCACCACCGGGCTGGTGGCCACCGGCTCGCCGTCCAGCAGCACCAGCGCCCCGTCCCGGCGCAGCACCAGCTCCCACACGTGCCCGGTGCCTGGCGCGACGCCGTCCAGCGGGCGCAGCTCCCGCGTCCGGTCGCCCTCGGCGGTCAGCACCCGCGCGGTCACCGAGCCCCCGGTGGCCCGCACCAGCAGCCGCAGCGCCCCCGGCGGCAGCTCGGCCCCGGACAGCGCGGCCACCGGGCCGGGCGCCAGCTCCAGCGCCAGCTCGCCGTTCGCGATCGGCGCGCCCGCGCCCACCGCGAACCGCCCCAGCTCCGCCCCGTCCTCGCGCAGCACCAGCGGCGCCCGCGAGCGCAGCACGGCGGGCACGCCCGCGCAGGTGGTGGCCACGACCAGCGCCGCGGCCTCCTCGTCCGAGCCGGCGCCCGCCCGCGCGCAACCGGGCTTGGCGGTGAGCCGCCAGCGCGCCGGATCGGGCGCGGACGCCCCCTCGAACCGGTCCAGCAGGTGGTAGGCGCCCGGCTCGGACACCCCGACCGGCCCCGGCGCGCCGGAGACCGACGCGGGCGCGGACCGCTGGCCGAACCCGTCCACCGCGCGCACCTCGACCCGCTGCTCCCGCCCGTCGGGCAGCCGCAGCTCCACCGGCGACCCGGTCACCAGCCGGGTGCGCGACACGTCGCCGAGGCCCCAGCGCACCTCGTAGCCGGGCGCCCCGCCGGTCCAGGCCACGACCAGGCTGCCCGGCCCCGGCGCGGCCTCCAACCCCTCGGGCGCGTCCGGGACCGAGCCGGGGGAGGGCGCGAGCACCCCGTCCGAGGCGAACGCCGTCAGCGAGGTCGGCGGCGGTGGTTGCGCGGTGATCCCGGCGTCCGCCGGACCGGGGGCGCCGCCCCCGCGCAGCACGACGACCACACCCGCGAACAGCACCGCGCCCGCGGCGAAGAACCCGATCCTGCGACGGTCCACGGCCCCACGCTAGGGGTGGGGGTGAGCCAGGTCACTCGCCCGTTGCGCGGTCGAGACCTAGCGGGGCGGCAGCGACTGGGTGACTTCGGCCTCCCGCACCGGAGTGGCGGAGTCCAGCCGCTCCGGCTCCACCTCGACCCGCACCCGGTGCGCGCCGGGCTCCACCCCGGACACCTCGAACTCGTGCACCCCGCCGAGCGAGCCGCCCAGCGGCACCACCGCGAGCCGCTCGCCGTCCAGGTCCACCCGCAGCTCCCGCAGCGGCAGCAGCTCGCGCGCCTGCGGGTCCAGCAGCGACACCACCAGGCGCACCCGGTCGCCGTCGCGGGCGAACCGCGTCCGCACCGGCGGCGCCGCGGGGAAGGGCGGCGACCAGGAGTCCAGGACCGGCGTCCCGACCTCCCCGCCGGTCACCACCAGGTGCCCGGCGACCCCGGCGTCCACGGCCCCGGTCCGCAGCTCGACCGAGCCGGTGCCCGGCGGCAGGTCGGCCACGGCCAGCGCGGCCCCGCCCCCCATGCCCACCTCGAACCCCCGGTTGACCAGCACGTCGGCCCGCACCTCCCGGCCGCCCCCGACCACCAGCAGCTCGCGCAACCCCTCCTCGGCGAAGCCCGCGAACCTGGTGGAGGTGACGCCGGACAGGTCCGCGTCGGTCGACAGCCGGGTCGCGCCCGTCGTCGCGTCCACCCCGTCCAACCGCAGCGGGATCACCCGCTCCGGTGACAGCTCGGCGGGCGCGCCCGCGCTGCCGAAGGCGGTCAGCTCCACCCGGCTGTCCTGGCGCAGCACCAACCGGGGCCAGAACCGACCCGACAGGGTGATCCCGCCCAGCTCGGCCACGACCTCGCCGTCCCGCAGCGCCACCACCGACGACTCGCGCACCAGCACCTCCCAGCGGTGCCGCACCCCGGTCGAGAACGGCGCCGCCCGCTGCGAGACGGTCTGCAGGCCACCGGCCGCGCGCAGCACCGCGCTCCCGTCCCGCACGGTCATGACCACCGAGCCGGACGGCCACCGCTCGACGTCCAGCGGCCCCAGGTCCCGCCAGCGGTCGGGCACCAGCACGAGCGACAGCGCGCCGTCGCCCACCGGGCCCGCCGCCTCCAGCGCGACCCGGCCGCGCAGCCCGTCCTCCGGCCGCTCGCGCAGCACCAGCGGCGTGTTCGACTGGAGGTCCGCGGTGCGGCAGGCGGCCAGCAACCGCCCCGAGCCGCCCCGCACGCACTCGCCGGTGTGCTGCGGCACCGGGTCGCGCAGCACCCGCCACAGGTCGGGGCGCACCGACTCGGGCCCGTCGAACGCCCGCAGCGGCACGCCGGGCAGGTCCACCGGGCTCGCGGCGCCCACGCCGGGGGTGACCGCCACCTCGGCGGCGGCCGACCGGGCGCCCCGCGCGCCGACCGCCCGCACCTCCACCCGCGCCGGCGCGTCCGGGGCGAGACCGGTCAGCTCCACCTCGGGGCCGGGCACGTGCCGCACCCGGTCGCCCCACCGCACCTCGTAGCCCGCGGGCGCCCGCTCGGCGGGCACGTTCCACGACACCCGCGCGCTGGAGGCGTCCAGGGCCGCGGCCCGCAGGCCCGAGGGCGGCGGCGGAGTGGCGGACGAGGTCAGGTACCGGGCGCGCCCGGCCAGCTCCGGCTCGCCGACCGGCGCGGACAGCTCGCGCATCACCACCACGGCGCCGACCAGCAGCACCGCCGCCCCGGCTAACGCCGCGCCCCGCCGCACGTCAGAAGGTCCTCGCCAGCGCGGTCGTCCCGTCCAGCGCCACCACGCGCCCACCGCGCGCGCCCACCGCCCGCAGCGCCTCGCGGGCGTCCCGCGCGGCCAGGTCCACGGTCACCTCGGCGCCCTCGGCCGCGCGCAGCGCGTCCAGCCGCCCGCGCGCCGCGTGCCCGGCGTCGATCGTCTTCGCCAGCCCGCCCGTGGACGCCAGCGACCCGCGCGCCGCGCCCAACCGGCCCAGCGCGTCGTCCACCGCGCCCAGCAGCGCGTTCCGGTTGCCCTCGCACATCGCGCGCACCAGGTCGGGGTCGCTGCCCGCCACCCGCGTCGCGTCGCCGAACGACCCGGCGGCCAGCGCCAGCGCCAGCGGCCCGCCCTCCGCGCCCACGCTGGCCAGCACCGCCGCCAGCACGTGCGGCAGGTGCGACACCCGCGCCACCGCGACGTCGTGCTCGTCCGCGTCGGTCGGCACCACGTGCGCGCCCACCGCCAGCGCCAGCCGCACCACGTCGCCCAGCACGTCCAGGTCGCACCCGTCCTCGGCGGCCACCACCCACGCCGCGCCCCGGAACAGCGCCACGTCGCTCGCCGCCCAGCCCGACGCGGAGGTGCCCGCCATCGGGTGCCCGCCCACGTACCGGGCGGACGGCGCGCAGCGGCGCACCAGGTCGGCCACCGGGCCCTTCACGCTCACCACGTCGGTCAGCCGCACCCCGGCGGGCAGCATCCGCAGCACCCGCTCCACGGCGGGCAGCGGCACCGCCAGCACCACCAGGGCGTCCGAGCGCTGGGCGCGGGCCAGCGCCTCGGCCAGGTCGACCACGTCGAACCCGTCGGCGCGCGCCGTCCCGGCGTCCTCCTCGGACGCCGTGGCGCCCCAGGCGGTCCACCCGGCGGCCACCGCCGCCCGCAGCACCGAACCGCCGATCAACCCCAACCCGACCACGCACAGCTCACGCACGGGCACCATCCTGCCCGCACACGGTCGGTGACGACGAGCGCCGGTGCCGCCCCGCGCCAGGCCCCCGGCGCGGCGCGGGGCGGCCAACCCCGCGCCGCGCCCCGCGTCACCGCAGGGCGTCCAGCGCGAACGCGCTGTAGACCACCACCCCGTGCTCCAGCGCGGCCTCGTCGAACAGGGCCCGGCCCGAGTGGTTCGGCTCGGCGCGCGCCAGGTCCACCCCGCGCGGGCAGGCCCCCAGGAACGCCATGGCGCCCGGCACCTCGCGCAGCACGTAGGAGAAGTCCTCGGCGCCCATCAGCGGGTCCTCGGCCTCGGCGGCCCAGCGCGGGCCCAGCACAGCCGACACTAGCTCCAGCAGCTGCGGCGCGACCTCGGCGTCGTTGACCGTGACCGGGTAGCCGGGCGTCACCTCCACCTCGGCGGCGCAGCCGTGGGCGGCGGCGACGTGCTCGCACACCGCCACCAGCTCCCGGTGGACCAGCGCGCGGGTCTCCTCGGACAGGGTGCGGATCGTGCCCTCCAGCAGGGCGGTCTCCGGGATGACGTTGTTCGTGGTGCCCGCCTCGATCCGGCCCACCGTCACCACCGCGGGCCGGTGCACGCTGACCCGCCTGGCCACCACGGTCTGGAGCGCGCCCACCATCGCCGCCGCCGCGGGCACCGGGTCGAGCGCGTCGTGCGGCATCCCGCCGTGCCCGCCGCGCCCGCGCACGAGCACCCGGAAGGTGTCCGCCGACGCCATCATCGGCCCCGGCCGGGTCAGCACCACGCCGGAGGTGACCGTCGCCGACACGTGCAGCGCCAGCGCCTTCACCGGCCGCGCCCCCGCCGCGTCGAGCAGGCCCTCCTCCAGCATGAACCGGGCCCCGTGGTGGCCCTCCTCGCCGGGCTGGAACATGAACAGGACCTGGCCCGCCAGCGCGTCCCGCCTGCCCGACAGCAGCCGGGCGGCCGAGGCGAGCATCGCCACGTGCGCGTCGTGCCCGCACGCGTGCATGGCGCCCGGCACCTCCGACGCGTAGTCCAGCCCGGTCTCCTCCCGCACGGGCAGCGCGTCCATGTCCCCGCGCAGCAGCACCGTCGGCCCCGGCCGCTCCCCGCGCAGCACCGCCACCACCGAGGACGACGTCGTGCCGGTGGTGATCTCCAGCGGCAGGCCCTCCAGCGCGTGCAGCACCGCCGCCTGCGTCCTCGGCAGGTCCAGCCCCTGCTCGGGGTGCCGGTGCACCTGCCTGCGCAGCGCCACGGTCCGCGGCTGGAGCGCGCGGGCCTCCTCGATCAGGCCGGTGAAGCGCGGGTCCTCGGCGGGCTGGGACGGGTCGGGCGCGGGTGTGCTCATCCCCCGATAGTGGCAGTCCGGGGCGTTCCGCGCGGGGGCTGTGCTACCGGGTGGGGGCCGGTGGCCCTACGGTGTGCACATGCCTGAGCAGGAGCCGCCGGTGCACGGCTTCGCGGTCGCGGTCGTCCGGGAGGACAACCGCTGGCGGTGCAGCACCCTGGACGGCGACGCGCTGTCGGAGTTGGACGCGGCGATCACCCAGTTGCGGGGGCTGCGCTCCACGGGCGCGGTGTTCGGGCTCCTGGCGGTGGACGACGAGTTCTTCATCGTGCTGCGCCCGGTGCCGGGCGGGGTGTCGCTGCTGCTGTCCGACGCGGCGGCGGCCCTGGACTACGACATCGCCGCCGACGTGCTGGACCTGCTGCGCGTCGACCCTCCCGACGAGGAGGACGAGGAGCTGTGGCCCGAGGGCGACCTCGCGGTCCTGGCGGACCTGGGGATGCCGGAGCACGAGCTGCAGGTGATCGTCGACGAGGTCGACCTGTACCCGGACGAGCAGCTGCAGATGATCGCCCAGCGGATCGGCTTCGGCGAGGAGTTCACCCGCCTGCTGGACACCCTCCAGGCGTGATCACCGCGCCGTACGACGCGATGGTCGGCGCCGCCCTCGAGGCGGCGGCGGGCGCGGGCGAGGACATCCCGATCGGCGCGGCGGTCTTCGGCCCGGACGGCGCGGAGCTGGCGCGGGCCTGCAACGCGCGCGAACGCCTCGGCGACCCGACCGCGCACGCCGAGGTCCTGGCCCTGCGCGCGGCGGCGGCGGTCCTCGGCGACGGCTGGCGACTGGTCGGCTGCACCCTGGCGGTGACGGTCGAGCCGTGCGCGATGTGCGCGGGCGCCCTGGTGCTGGCGCGGGTGGACCGCGTGGTGTTCGGCGCGTGGGAGCCGAAGACGGGCGCGGTGGGCTCGCTGTGGGACGTGGTCCGCGACCGCAGGCTCAACCACCGGGCCGAGGTGGTCGGCGGGGTGCGCGAGGCCGAGTGCGCGGCGCTGGTGCGGGACTTCTTCGCAGGTCGGGACACGTCCGAGCGGTGGCCGGAGAGCGGCTGATCGTGTTAGGGGCACCCCCCTCGCGGGGCGGTTCGGGGGTCTTGTATTGTTCTTAGCGGTGGCGTGTCCGAGCGGCCGAAGGAGCACGCCTCGAAAGCGTGTGAGGTGAAAGCCTCCGTGGGTTCAAATCCCACCGCCACCGCCAGCCAGAGCGCCGGTCCCGAAGCGGGACCGGCGTTCTGCTTTTCCGGGGTCACCGCGTGCGCGCCGTGCCCCGAAGAGATCAGCGGGCGTTCGGCGAACGGGGTATCCACCAGGTCCGGGCGCATCAACTCCGCTTCGCCCGAGAACCGCGGAACCCCTGCTCACCGCAGCTTCCCCGCCCGCGCCGCCATCAACGGTCACCCGCCCCGCCCGCCCCGAGGTGGAAAGCTGTCCCCACCCCCGTTCGCCGATCGCGCACCGGCAGTGGCTCACCCGGAGCGGGGAGCCCGAACGTGGGATGTGGGTGTGGGTGGCACTGAGGATCCCGGTGCTGCCACGGGAGATCGGGCTCGGCCCTGCGGACGGGCGACCGCCCTGCACTGGCGCGCCAGCCGGTGCCTGGGAGGGGACCACCGGCTAGCGCCCGAGGCAGATCCTAGCACGTCCTCGAACACACGTTCGAGTGATTCCTCTGCCGTCAACCGTTAGTCACGGTGTCTTCCCACGTTCACCCGTTACGGGGAGGATCTGCGGACCCGCCAATTCACGGAGGACCCGTTGAGAACAACCCCGCTCCGCGCCGGTTTAGCCGCCGCAGCCGCCACGGTCGTGTCGATCGCGTCCGCGACACCCGCCACCGCGGCTCCCAGCCAGGACGCGCTCATCGCCGAGGTCTACGGCGGCGGCGGGAACTCCGGCGCGGTGCTGACCCAGGACTTCGTCGAGCTGGCCAACCGCGCCTCCGCGCCGGTCGCCGTCGACGGCTGGAGCGTGCAGTACCTCCCGGCCTCCGCCAGCGCCGCCAGCCAGTGGCAGGTCACCCCGCTCGCCGGCTCGATCGCGCCGAACGCCCGCTACCTCGTCGCCCAGGCCAAGGGCGCCGGCGGCACCACGGCGCTGCCCACCCCCGACGCCACCGGCACGATCGCGATGGCGGCGGGCGCGGGCACGGTCGCGCTGGTCTCCGGCGCCCAGCCGCTGACCTGCAAGACCGCCGCCGACTGCGCCGCCGACCCCAGGGTCAAGGACCTCGTCGGCTACGGCGCCACCGCGGTCGTCCGCGAGGGCAGCCCCACGGCCACCCTCACCAGCACCACCTCCGCCGCCCGCCCGCAGCTGGTCGACAGCGACGACAACGCGGCGGACTTCACCACCGGCGCCCCCACCCCGGTCAACACCCGCGGCGAGGGCGCGGGCCAGAACCCGGACCCGGACCCCGATCCCGACCCGGACCCGCAGCCCGGTGACAAGCGCGTCCGCGACATCCAGGGCGCCACCCGGATCTCGCCGCTGCTGGGCCAGAAGGTCACCGGCGTCCCCGGCGTGGTCACCGCGACCCGCGCCACCGGCGACCGGGGCTACTGGATCCAGGACACCCAGCCCGACGGCGACCCCCGCACCAGCGAGGGCGTCTTCGTCTACACCGGCGACGCGGCCCCGACCGTGCAGCCCGGCGACTCCGTCCTGGTCAGCGGCACCATCGCCGAGTACCGCCCCGGCGGCGCCGAGGCGAGCAACTCCAACCAGACGCTCACCGAGATCACCGCCCCGACCACGTCGGTGCTCTCCAGCGGCAACCCGCTGCCCGCGCCGGAGGAGCTCGCGCCCCCGGCCGGCTACCTGCCGACCGCCTCGGGCGGCAGCATCGAGCAGCTCCCGCTGGAGCCCGACAGGTACGCCCTGGACTACTTCGAGTCCCGCGAGGGGATGCTCGTCGAGGTCGTCGACGCCCGCGTCACCGGCCCGACCAACAACTTCGGCGAGACCTGGATCACCACCCGGCCCCAGGACAACCCGACCGCCCGCGGCGGCACGATCTACCTCGGCTACGACCAGCCCAACCCCGGCCGCCTCAAGGCCAAGGCGGGCAGCGCGACCCCGCCGGTGAGCGACGTCGGCGACGTCTGGAGCGGCTCCACCGTCGGCAACCTGGAGTACACCAACTACGGCGGCTACACCCTGGCCACCAAGTCGGTGGGCGCGCACGCGCCGGGCGGCACGAAGCCCGAGGTGTCCGACGCGACCGGCAGGCACGAGCTGTCGGTGGCGACGTACAACGTCGAGAACCTGGCCGCCACCAACGACCAGGCCAAGTTCGACCGGCTCGCCGCCGCGGTCGTGGCGAACCTGCGCAGCCCGGACGTGGTGGTGCTGGAGGAGATCCAGGACGACAACGGCACGACCAACGACGGCACGGTCACCGCGGGCGTGACCTACCAGCGGTTCACCGACGCGATCGTCGCCAAGGGCGGCCCGCGCTACCAGTGGCGGCAGATCGACCCGGTGAACAACGCCGACGGCGGCGCCCCCGGCGGCAACATCCGCGTCGGGTTCCTGTTCAACCCCGGCCGGGTGTCCTTCGTGGACCGCGCGGGCGGCGACGCCACCACGCCGGTCTCGGTGGTGAGGAGCAGGGGCCGCGCCGCGCTGTCGGTGTCGCCCGGCCGGATCGAGCCCGCGAACGAGGCGTGGGACGCGAGCCGCAAGCCGCTGGTCGGGGAGTTCACCTTCCTGGGCCGCACGGTGTTCGTGGTCGCCAACCACTTCAACTCCAAGGGCGGCGACCAGGCCATGCACGGCCGCTACCAGGAGCCGGTCCGCTCGTCCGAGGAGCAGCGCCTCAAGCAGGCGGCCCTGCTCAAGGGCTTCGTGGACGGGGTGAAGGCGGTCGACCGGGGCGCGAACGTGGTGCTCGCGGGCGACCTGAACGACTACCAGTTCTCCCCCGTGGTCAGGAAGCTCACCGAGGGCGGCCAGGTGGTCGACCTGATGTCCACGCTGCCCGCGAACGAGCGGTACAGCTACGTGTACGAGGGCAACTCGCAGACCCTCGACCACATCCTGCTCAGCTCCAACGTCAAGCGGTACCGGTACGACGTGGTGCGGATCAACGCCGAGTTCGCCGACCAGGCCAGCGACCACGACCCGCAGGTCGTGAAGATCAGGCCGAGCACCGGCAACCAGCTGCTCGACCACCTCGTGTTCGGGCTGGAGGACCTCGCGGACCTGTTCCACCGCCCCTGACGGGGTGAGCGGCCGAGGGCCCGGTGGCACGTCGCCGCCGGGCCCTCGGCCGTGCTCGGGGTCCTACTCGACCACGGCGGTGGCCTCGATCTCGATCAGCAGGTCCGGCTCGGCCAGCGCGGCGACGCCGATCAGCGTCACGGGCGCGAGCGAACCGCCGCCCAGCCGCGCGAACGCCCGGTTGATGCCCTCCATCAGCACGGGCATCAGGTCGAGCCGCCAGTCGACGACGTAGATCGTCAGCTTGGCGAGGTCGTCCAGCGCCGCGCCCGCGGCGGCGAGCGCGGCGCCGACGTTGAGGTAGGCCTGCTCGGCCTGCGCGGCCAGGTCGCCCTCGCCGATCCGGTTGCCCTCGCCGTCGCGCGCCACCTGCCCGGCGACGAACACCAGCTTCGACCCGGTGCCGATCGACACCTGCCGGTAGACCTCGACCTGCGGCAGCCCGTCCGGGTTCACCAGCGTGATCGCCATGCTTCTCGACTCCTCGTAGCGCGGGGCCCGACCCCGTCCGGGGCAGGCGCACCCCACACTACATAACAAAGCTATGCTATGTATCTTGGTGCCCATGGCGAGGCAGAAGGACCCGGCGGTCCGCACCCTCCTCGTGGAGCGCGCCGCGCACATGCTGCGCGTCCGCGAGCCGATCACGCTCCGCTCGCTCGTCGCGGGCACCGGGGTGTCCACGATGGCCGTCTACACCCACTTCGGGAACATGGACGGGATGTGGATGGCGGTGCGCCAGGAGGGCTTCACCCGGCTCGCCCGCAGGTTCGCCGAGGTCCCGGTGACCACCGACCCGGTCGCCGACCTGACCGCCCTCGTCGCCGCGTACCTCGGCAACGCGCTGGAGCACCCCGACCTGTACCGGGTCATGTTCGACGCGAACTTCGACCTGGAGGACCTGAAGGCCGCCGACGCCACGCTGGAGCACATGGTCCAGGCGGCCCTGCGCGCCCAGGCCGCGGGCCGCTTCCGCGCGGAGGCCACGCCGCTGGACCTGGCGACCCAGAGCTGGGCGGTCGGCCACGGCGTGGTGTCGCTGGTGGCGAACGGCCCGCTGCCCCGCGAGACCCTCGCGCACTGCCCGCTGCTGCTGGAGGCCCTGTTCGCGCGCGTCGGCGACGAGCCGGGCCGCTGCGCGGACTCGGTGGCGCGCGGCTGGGACCCGGCACTGGCCGGATAGCCGCAGCTCACGGCGGCCCCCGACAACGCCAGAGGCCCGGCACCACGTGGGTGCCGGGCCTCTGATCTGCGGAGGATACGGGATTTGAACCCGTGAGGGGGTTAACCCAACACGATTTCCAGTCGTGCGCACTAGGCCACTATGCGAATCCTCCGTCGATGAGCCTACCGGAGGAGGGAGTCGCCGACCAAAACGGCTGGTCATCCCGCCCGTTCGCGGAAGTCTGGCGCGTTCGGGCGGTCGTCCCGAAAGGACGGTGCGCGCGCCCGCCCGGAGCTACGCTCGAACGCCGCGCACGACACGGGGGGAAACGTGAACCAACCGCACCAGGGGTGGAACCGGCAACCGGGCTACGGGCCACCGCCCGGCCACGCACCGCAGGGCCCGCCCGGCTACCCGCCGCAGGGCCCGCCCGGCTACCCGCCGCAGGCGCCGCCCGGCTACCCGCCGCCCGGCTACCCGCCGCAGGGCCCGCCCGGTCACCCGCCCACCGGCCACCACCCCGGCTACCCGCCGCACCCCGCCCAGCGCCAAGGCCCCAGCGGGCTCGTGGTGCTGCACCGGATCGCGTGCCTGGCGGCCGGCGTGTGCACGTTCCTCTCGGCGGCACTCCTGCTGGTCCTCGACCTCACCGCCTCGCTCGACTTCCGCGAGCTGCGCTCGGTGGCGGCCTGGGGCTACCTCTACCCCGGTTTCCCGCTCCCCTCGCACGCCGCCTACCTGACCGTCCTCCTCGTCCAGGCGCTCCTGGCCGTCGCCGTGGTGGTGCTCGGCTTCCTCCGGCGCCCGTTCGCGCACTGGCTGGTCCTGGCGGTCGCGGGGGTCTTCCTGGTCAGCCACCTCGCCAGGCTGTCCCTGCTCCTCGGCGCGCCCCGCCTGCCGAACGACCTGTGGGGACCCCTCGTCGTCCTGCTCCTGTGGGCCGTCTTGGCGGTCCTGGCCGCCCTGCCCGCCACCGGCCGGTTCCCGCCGAGGCGCTGAGACCCGGAAACCACCCAGGGCGCCCGGGGGAGTCCCCGGCGCCCTCGGTGGTCCGAGAACCCGAACCGGTCGAACCCCTGATCAGAGCGTGAAGCGCCCGACCAGGTCGGTCAGCTGGCGGGCGGTGCCGCTCAGCTCCTCGGCCGCGTCCGCCGACATCCGCACGGCGTCCCTGGTGCTCTCGACGGTCGAGCTCACCTGGTTCAGCCGCACCGCGATCTGCGAGCTGTGGTCCGACGCCAGGCTGATGCTGCGGTTGACCTCGTCGGTGGTGGCGGACTGCTCCTCCACCGCCGCCGCGATCGCCGACTGCGACTCGTTCACGCTGTCGATCGCCGTGGTGATCGCCGCGATCGACTCGATCGCCCTGGTCGTGCCCGAGTTGATCGCCTCGACCCGGCGCGACACGTCCTCGGTGGCCCGCGCGGTCTCCTGCGCCAGGTCCTTGACCTCGCCCGCGACGACCGCGAAGCCCTTGCCCGCGTCACCGGCCCGCGCCGCCTCGATGGTGGCGTTCAGCGCCAGCAGGTTGGTCTGCTCGGCGATGCTGCTGATCGTCCGCACCACGTCGGTGATCTCGGCGCTCGCCGCGCTCAGCTCGGCGATGACGTCCGACGCCTGGCGGGTGCGCTCGACGCTGTCGTGCGCGGTCGCCGCGGCGGCCTGGGTGTTGCGGGAGATCTCGGCGATCGCGGAGCCCATCTCGGTCGAGCTGTGCGCCACGGTCTGCACGTTCCTGGTCACCTCGGCGGCGGCCTCGGCGGCGTTGCTGGTCTGCTCCGCCGCGCTCGACGCCGAGTCGGACAGCTTCGCGCCGGTCGACGACACGTTCCGCGAGGTCTCCTCGACCCGCCTGGACGCCTCGGAGATGCCGGACATCAGCTCGCGCAGCTCGCCGACGGCGGTGTTGAGCGCGGTGCCCATCTCGCCGATCTCGTCGTTCCCGCCGACCTTCGCCTGGACGGTCAGGTCGCGCTCGGACAGCGCGGTCAGCGCGCCGGTCAGGCCGCGCAGGCGGGCCGTCATGCGGCGCGCCCAGATCAGCGACACCAGCGCGGCGGCGGCGGCGATCAGCACGGCCGCGACCACGAACGCCCACAGCATCGCGCTGCGGCCCTGCTCGACCTCCTCGATCGCGCCCTCCGAGTCGGGGCCGTACGAGGAGACCGCGATGGCCCACTGGTACGGGCCGTAGTAGACGACGTTGGTCGGCGAGGCCGCGGCGGGCTCGCCGTCGAGGCCGGGCAGCTGGTAGACCGCGTTGAAGACCTGGCCCTCGCCCAGCGAGGTGGCCTTGGAGACGATCTCGTCCACGTACTTGACGCCGTTCGCGTCGGTGGCGTCCGCGTTCGTCGTGCCGACGTCCTTGCCGCCGGTGGAGGCGATGATCCGGCCCTTGTCGGCGGCCGAGGTGCTGTAGACGGTCACCCGGCCGTTGGCGCCCACGGTGGTGTCCGAGATGGCCTGGGACAGCTGGGCGATCGCCTTGTCCTGCGGGATGCCCACGTACAGCGCGCCGATGACGTCGCCGTTCGCGTTCTTGATCGGGTCGTAGGCCGCGATGTACCAGGTGTCGACGACCTTGGCCACGCCCCGGTACGAGGTGCCCGAGTTGATCGCCTTGGCGACCGCGTTCGGCGTCCCGTCCTGCGCGGTGACGGGGATGTAGGTGCCGATGGCGCGCTCGCCCGCCTTGTTCGGCACGTTGGTGGCCACGCGCAGCAGGTCGCCCTTGTCGTCCATCTTCTGGAAGACGGTGACGGTCGCGCCGACCATCGAGCGGATGTCGTCGACCAGCGGCGTCGGGGTCGACTGGTCGCGGTTCTGGCCCAGCCAGGTCCCGGAGACCTCGGCCCTGGGCAGGGTGATGTCGGTGGCCTCCTGCGTGAGCTGGTTGACGGCCTTCCACGAGGTGGTGGAGGAGCCGTCGAGGCGCAGACCGCCGCGCTGCGCCAGCTCGGCGTTCGCGACGTTCATGCTGCTGTTGACGCTCTCCTGGATGGCCTCGCCCGCGGTGCGGGTCAGGGTGCTCACCCCGGAGGTGACGTGGTCGGTGTCGGTCTGGATCAGCTCGGCTACGTTGCCCGCAGCTGCGGTGCTGAACTTGTCGCTCTGCCAGGCACCGACCACCACGAGAACACCGGCGGTGGCGATGACCGTGCCGATGCTCAACGCCAGCAACCGGTGACCGAGCCCCAGGTTGAGCGTGGTCACACGTGTGCGCTTCATGTTTCGTGAATCGGCAGAAAAAGGGTGCTGCTGAGCCAAAAAGCACCGGGGGCGCCACCCGAAGAGGTGACACCCCCGGTGCCGGGAGCGGTCGTGCGGGAGCGCGCGGGGCGCCCCGGCGGCCGGTGCGGGTCAGTAGCGGAAGCGATCCACCACGGCCTCCAGGTCGCCCGCCACGGCGACCAGCTCGCCGATGGTCTCGGTGGTCGTGCGCGCCCCGTCCGAGGTCGCGGCGGCCGAGCCCGCGACGCCGGTGATGTTGCCGGTGATCTCGGTGGTGCGGCCCGAC
>NZ_JBQGCX010001523.1:0-12922 GCF_052038725.1 Actinosynnema sp. | reverse complement strand
ACCCTGGCGACCAGTTCGCCCACGTCGTAGGGCTTGACGAGGTAGTCGTCGGCCCCCGCGTGCAACCCCAGAATCCGGTCGTCGATTTCGCCGCGGGCGGAAACCACGATGATCGCGACATCGGACGCCGCCCGAATGTTTCGGCAAAGTGTCACGCCGTCGATGTCGGGGAGCCCGATGTCCAGCAGAACGACATCAATGCCGGTCAGCCGGTCGAGCGTCCCCCGCCCGGTTGATTGCCGGTCAACCGTGAACCCACGTCTGACCAGCGCGGGGACCAGCGCCTCTGCGACGCTGTCATCGTCCTCGACCAGCAGCACCCGCACTACAGCCCTCCCGGAAAAGGTGTCTTCGTCCTGTGACAGAGTTGAGACCCTAAGTCTTGCTCAACCGTCTGGACCGGTGTGGTGATTCACACCTAGGTTTCCCGCCATCGCACGACACCCCCCACTGGAGGAACGGATGACCGCCCCCACTCCTGCTCCGCCGATGATCCGGATGGCGGGCGTGGACAAGTTCTTCGGGCCCCTCCACGTCCTCAAGAACGTGGAACTCGAGGTCCCGAAGGGCCAGGTCGTCGTGGTGCTCGGACCCTCGGGCTCGGGCAAGTCCACGCTGTGCCGCACGATCAACCGGCTGGAGCCGATCAACTCCGGGACCATCGAGGTGGACGGCCAGCCGCTGCCCGCCGAGGGCAAGGACCTGGCCCGGCTGCGCGCCGACGTCGGCATGGTGTTCCAGTCGTTCAACCTGTTCGCCCACAAGAGCATCGTCGAGAACGTGATGCTCGCGCCGGTGAAGGTCCGCAAGACCCCGGCCGCCGAGGCGCGCAAGACCGCGATGGAGCTGCTGGAGCGGGTCGGCATCGCCACGCAGGCCGACAAGTTCCCCGCCCAGCTGTCCGGCGGGCAGCAGCAGCGCGCGGCGATCGCCCGCGCGCTGGCCATGAAGCCCAAGGTCATGCTGTTCGACGAGCCGACCTCCGCGCTGGACCCCGAGATGGTCCAGGAGGTCCTCGACGTGATGACCACCCTGGCCAAGGAGGGCATGACCATGCTCGTGGTCACCCACGAGATGGGCTTCGCCCGCAAGGCCGCCGACCGCGTCATCTTCATGGCGGACGGCGAGGTCGTGGAGGACAGCGCCCCGGAGGAGTTCTTCTCGGCGCCGAAGTCCAACCGCGCGAAGGACTTCCTTGGGAAGATCCTGACCCACTGAAGTCCCGTGAACGCGGCGCTCGCCCCTGGCGCCGCTCCACCAAGGAAAAGAGCAGGAGAACGACGATGAGGGTTCGCTCCCTTGCGGCGCTGTTGCTGGCCGGCGGCCTCGCCCTGACCGCCTGTGGCAAGGAGGGTTCCCCGGCTGACACCGGCTCCGCCCCCACCCAGGCCGCCGAGGCCGACGTCAAGGTCGACGGCTCCGCGACCTTCGACAAGATGAAGAGCCGCGGCAAGGTCGTCATCGGTGTCAAGGAGGACCAGCCGGGCCTGGGCTTCAAGGACGCCACGACCAACAAGTACAGCGGTTTCGACGTCGAGATCGCGCGCCTGGTCGCCGCCAAGCTCGGCTTCGGCGAGGACAAGATCGAGTACAAGGCGATCGCGTCCGCGGGCCGCGAGCAGGCGCTGATCAACGGCGACGTGGACTACTACGTCGGCACGTACACGATCAACGACGGCCGCAAGGAGAAGATCGCCTTCGCGGGTCCGTACTTCGTCGCCGGGCAGGACCTGCTCGTCCGCGCGGACGACACCAGCATCACCGGCAAGGAAACCCTCATGGGCAAGAAGGTCTGCTCCGTGACCGGCTCCACGCCGATCAAGCGGATCAAGGACGAGAAGCTCACCGAGGACGCCAACATCACGGAGTTCCAGAACTACTCCCAGTGCGTCTCGAAGCTGGCTGAGGGCGCGGTCGACGCCGTCACCACCGACGACGCGATCCTCAAGGGCTACGCCGCCCAGGAGAAGGACAAGTTCAAGGTCGTCGGCAAGCCGTTCTCCAAGGAGCCCTACGGCATCGGCCTGAACAAGGAGGACAAGCCGCTGCGGGACAAGGTCAACGACGTCCTGCAGAGCGCGATCGACGACGGCACCTGGAAGAACATCTACGACTCCACGCTGGGCAAGTCGGGCTCCCCGGCCGAGCCGCCCGCCATCGACCGCTACTGAGCGGAGCTTCAGTGGCCGGTGACCCGCGCGAGCGGGGTGGGTCACCGGCCACTCCCATGACCTCTCCCGGCGAGGAAAGACGATGAGCGTCCTAACCAACTACTCCGACCTCTTCCTGAAGGCTTTCGGCACCACCATCCAGCTCTTCCTGTTCTCAGCGGTCGGGTCGTTGGTGCTGGGGACGATCCTGGCGATGCTGCGGGTCAGCCCGGTCCCGGTGCTGCGCGCGGCGGGCGCCACCTACGTCACGGTCCTGCGCAACACGCCGCTGACCCTGGTGTTCTTCTTCTTCGCGTTCGCCTACCCGCTGTTGAAGATCCTGGAGCTCGACCCCTTCAAGGGCGCGGTCGTGTCGTTGACCGTCTACACCTCGGCGTTCATCTGCGAGGTCATCCGGTCCGGCATCAACACCGTCCCGGTCGGCCAGGCGGAGGCCTCCCGCGCGCTGGGCCTGTCCTTCGGGCAGATGCTCGGCAACGTGGTGCTCCCGCAGGCCCTGCGGACCGTGGTCCCGCCGCTGGCGAGCACCATGATCGCACTGCTGAAGAACACCACCATCGCGGCTGGCTTCTCGGTCGGCGACGCCGGGGCGATCATGTACACGTTCTCCGAGGACGGCGTGAACATGCTGGTCGGCCTGGGTTGGGTGGCCTTCATCTTCATCCTGCTGGTACTGCCGCTGACCGCCGTTCAGCGCGGCCTGGAGAGGCGCTGGAGCGTGGCCCGATGAGTTCCGTCCTGTTCGACGTCCCCGGCCCGAAGGCCAAGGTCCGGCACGCCATCATGGCCGTGGTCGGTGTCGCGGCGGTGCTCGGCATCGTCGGCTTCATCGGCTACCGCTTCTACGACAGCGGCCAGTTCGAGCCGCGCATGTGGGAGTGGATCCAGTACGAGACCGTCCAGCTGGAGCTGGTCAGCAGGCTCGGCAACACGCTCTCGGCGTTCGCCGTCGCCTCGGTGGCCGCGCTCGTGCTGGGCGCGGTGCTCGCCGCGGGCAGGCTCTCGGACCACGCCTTCTGGCGGATCCCGGCGGGCTTCCTCGTCGAGGTCTTCCGCGCGATCCCGCTGCTCATCATGATCTTCATCTTCTACTTCGGCCTGCCGACGATCGACATCAAGATGTCGCAGTTCACGGCCGTCGTGCTCGGCCTGACCCTGTACAACGGGTCGGTGCTCGCCGAGGTGTTCCGCGCGGGCGTCGCCTCGCTGCCCCGCGGGCAGGCCGAGGCCGCCTACGCGCTGGGGATGCGCAAGACCCAGGTGATGACGCAGGTCCTGCTGCCGCAGGCGCTGCGCGCGATGCTCCCGGCGATCATCAGCCAGCTGGTGGTGCTGCTCAAGGACACCGCGCTGGGCTTCATCATCAACTACAAGGAGCTCCTGGACTACACCAAGTACCTGGGCACGCAGGGCCAGTTCGGCCGTCCGCTGGTCCCGATGACGATCGTCACCGGCGCCATCTACGTCGCGCTGTGCCTGCTGCTGACCTGGTTCGCGGTGTGGCTGGAGAAGCGCAACCGGCGCAGCAAGAAGGCCGTCGTCAAGGAGTCCGAGGCCGAGCTGGAGCAGAAGGCCCACGCGGCCAGCGCCGCAGGCTGATCTCCACGTTCGCAGTCCGTGCTGAAGGGCCCGACCGGGTGGTCGGGCCCTTCACTCGTTCAGGCGTTATCCGGGCCACTCATGGGTAGTCTCGGTGGCATGGTCGAGGAGTCCTCCAGCGCGGTCCAGCGGGCCCAGCAGGGTGCCGTCGAGCAGCTCCTGCGGTTGGGAATCGACGGCTTCGGGCCGTTCAAGAGCGCCCGGCAGACCGCCGACGAGGCGCTCGCCAAGGGGCTCACCCGCGAGCGCGCGATCCGGCAGATCATCCGGCAGCACGTGGCCGCGGCGGGCGCCCAGGGGTTCGTGACGAACCTCGGCGGCCTGCTCACGCTGCCCGTGGCGCTGCCCGCGAACCTCACCGCCTCCTACCTGGTGCAGGCGCACATGATCGCGTCCATCGCGGCGGTGCACGGGCACGACCTGGAGAGCCAGGAGGTGCAGACCGCCGTGCTGGTGTGCATGGTCGGCAACGCGGGCACCGAGGTGCTCAAGAAGGCGGGCATCAAGGCCGGGACCAAGCTGACCGTGAACCTGATCGAGCGAATCCCGGCGAAGGTCATCGTCGAGATCAACAAGCGGATCGGGTTCACCCTGCTGGCCAAGTACGGCACCTCGCGGGCGACCCTGGTGCTGGCCAAGGGCGTGCCGCTGGTGGGCGGGGTGATCGGCGGCGGCGTCGACGCGGTGGCCACCAGGGCGCTCGGGGCGTTCGCGCAGCGGTTCTTCGGGCGGGACGGGCAGCCCGAGGTCGAGGACGGCGAGGTGCTCGACGAGCGGCTGGAGGGGCGCGTGGTGGACGGCCGCGTCCTGGGGTCCGCACCGGCCCCCGAGCTCGCCGACGAGGACGTCTCGGGCGCGGCGCGGGTGATCAGGCTGCCCCCGCGCGGCGAGCGCCGGGAGGACCGCTGAGGCGGCGTTCCCCCAGGTCGGAAAATCGGTTGGCGGGACGTGGCGGCGCCCACTACCGTTCCCGCCATGAGCATCTGAGTCCCCCGCCCGAGGACGTCTTCCTCGCACGCGCTTGATCCAGCGCGCCTTTCCGGATGCCCTCGTGCGGGCACGCGCCGCCGACCGTCCCGCGGTCCGCGCTTCCCGTTGCGCCTCGACGTCGAGGAGGATCACCCCCGTGACCCAGCCCCAGCACGACCAGGTGGAGCCCGCAGAGCAGGCGCTCCCCACCGAGGACCTGCCCCAGGTCGTCCCCAACCGCAGGGAGCGCCGAGGCGGCAAGCAGCCGCGCGCGGGCGCCGTCCCCGGTCAGGGCAGGCCGAACCAGGCGGACTTCGTCGGCAAGCGGCTGTTCCGCCGCTCCGGCGGCTGACCGCACCAGGACCAACCGGGCCCGTCCCGGTTCGGAAGTGAAGTTCCACCCCCCTTGGAGGGCAGCAGAGATGAAGAACTCCCGCTAGCACCGCACGACGCGCCGGGGTCCGAGGTGGACCCGGCGTCCCCCAGGTCCGGTTGGTGTCGGACCGCACGACTCGGAGGGCTGTCGTCATGAAGGACGAGCGCTAGGACCCAGCACGCCGGAGCCCGTCGTGGGCCCGGCGACCGAGCGGTCCGGTCACCCGCCGGACCGGTGTTGAGGAGGACCGTCGACATGGACCACCAGCGGTAGCGGTTTCGCAGGACCGGGGCTCGTCGCGCGCAGCGGCGGGCCCCGGTCGCGTCCCAGGCGCGCCTCAGGCGTGCTTGCGGCGGTGGTGCCTGCTCACCCTGGCCCGGTTCCCGCACGAGGGCAGGCACCAGACCTGCTGCGGGTGCGAGCGCACGAAGTAGCGCACGCACCGGGGTGACGGGCAGGCCCGCAGCTCGGCCGCCCCGCCCCCGGCCAGCAGCTCGATGGCGCCCGTGGCGAGGTCGGCCAGCAGCCGGTCCCGCGCGCCCGCCTCGGACAGGTGCACCAGCCTCGGCCCGTCCGCCCACTCCAGCCTGGCCACCCTGGGCGCCAGCGCGGCGGTCCGGTTGACCACGTCGAGCGCCCGCTCCCAGCGCACCGCGAGCGGCGCGTCCAACCGCTCCCCGGCGCCCGTCACGTGGGCGAGCAGCGCCCGCACCGCCGCCCGCAGCTCCAGCGCGCGCGACCGCAGCTCCTCGTCGCCCGGCCGCCCGAGCCAGTGCGCGAACCCCTCGGGCGTGCCCAGCTCGTCAACCAGGCCGCCCCGGCCGTCGCCGTGCAGGGTGCCCACGAAGTCCAAGACCCTCACCCGGACCAAGCTAATGGACTTGACCGGTCAACCCCGCTAGTTTCGAGGGGTCCTGTTCTGGCCGACCGAGCCAACCGGGGGTCGCTGTGCAGATCATCGAGCGCGTGCTTGAGGGGTACGCCAAGCTCGCCGACGCCCTCCACGAGCTGCCCGACGAGCAGTTGGGCCACCCCACCGACCTGCCCGGCTGGTCGCGCGGGCACGTGCTGGCCCACATCGAGGGTGTCACCTCCGCCGTGGCGCGGCAGGCCGAGCTGGAGGGCTCCCCGACCGAGATGTACGAGGGCGGGAGGCCCGCGCGCGACGAGGCGATCGAGCGGGGGGCCACCAGGACGGCGGCCGAGCACCGCCAGGCCGTCGCGAGCGCCGTCGCCCGCCTGGGTGAGGCCTGGTCCGGCGTGTCGGACTGGTCGGCCCGCGTGGTCTACCGGGACGGCACCCTCCTGGACACCGCGCACGCGCTGTGGCGCGAGGTGGAGATCCACCACCGCGACCTCCTGCTCGGCCCGGTCCCGTGGTCGCAGGAGTTCCGGGACCACGCGGTCGCCTTCCTGACCCCGCGCGTGCCGGACGGCGTCAAGCTCGTCCTGACCCCCGCCGACGCCCCAGGCTGGGTGCTCGGCGCGGGGGAGCGGGTGGAGCTGGCGGGCGCCGCCGACGACCTGGTCGCCTGGCTGGCCGGGCGCACCCCGGCGGGCGAGCTGACCACGACGGGCGAGCTGCCCGAGCTCAAGCCCTGGCCCTGAGCGGTGGCCCCGCCCGGTAGCTTCGGTCCCGTGCGCGAGGACATCACCGAGGCGACCGGGGCCCTGCTGGGCCTGCTCACCGCCGACCAGCGCCACACCGCCGTGCGGGAGCTGGACGGCGGGCTGCTCGCCGAGTGGGCCTACACGCCGGTCGCCCGCCCCTGGCTGGTGGTCGGCGAGCTGGCGCGCGAGCAGCGCAAGGCCGTGCACCGCCTGCTCGCCTGCGTCCTGAGCCCCCACGGCTACGCCCAGGCCGCCGCCGTGATGGCGCTGGAGGACGTCCTGGACCACCGCGAGGGCGGGGTGAAGGACCGCCACCAGGGTGATTACTCGGTGCTGCTGTTCGGTGAACCGGGCGACGCCCCGTGGGGGTGGCGGGTCGAGGGGCACCACCTGTCGGTGACCGCCGTGGTGGCCGACGGCCGGGTGTCCGCGACCCCGGTGTTCCTGGGCGCCAACCCGGCCCGCACCAGCTACCGGGGCCGCGCGGTCCTGCAGCCGCTCGGGCTGGAGGAGGAGCTGGCCAGGGAGCTGCTGGACCGGATGGGCCCCACCGCGCGCGGGCTGGCCGTGGTGGCCGACGTCCCGCCCGAGGACATCCGATCGGGCAACGCACCGTCGGTGACCGGGGAGGTGGAGCCGCTGGGCATCGCCGCGAGCAGCCTGGACCGCGGGTCGCGCGCCCTGCTGGCCGCCCTGGCCAGGCTGTACCTCGACCGCCTGCACAGCGACCTGGCCGACGAGGAGTTCCAGGCGCTGGACGCGGAGCGGCTGCACTTCGCCTGGGAGGGGTCCACCCGTCCGGGCGAGGGGCACTACTACCGGTTGCAGGGCCCGGACCTGCTGATCGAGTACGACAACACCGCGAACGGCGCCGACCACGCCCACTCGGTGTGGCGCAGGCGGGCGGGCGACTTCGGCCGGGACCTCCTGGCCGCGCACCGCGCGTCGGCGCGCCACCCCTGACCCCGCCGAGGACCCTGACCCCACCGTGACCCCCGACCCCACCGCCGCTCCCGCGATCCCCGCAGAGCCCGCGACCACCGCCGACCGGGCCGCCGTGCCCGCTCCCGCGACGCGCGCCCAGGCCCGCCACCCCGCCGACGTCCGCACCGCCGAGGAGGCGATCGCCGAGCAGGAGCGCCTGCGCCCGCTGGTCCGCCCCACCGCCGACCCCGACCTCGACGTCCGCCTCGCCGCGGGCCTGGACGTGGGCTACGCCGACGACGACCGCCTGGTCGCCGCGATCGTCGTGGTCGACGTCGCCACCATGGAGACCGTGGACACCTCGGTCGTGCGCGCGACCGCCGACTTCCCCTACGTCCCCGGCCTGTTCGCGTTCCGCGAGCTGCCGTCCCTGCTCACCGCCCTGGACCGCCTCGCCACCACCCCGGACCTGCTGGTGTGCGACGGCCAGGGCCTGGCCCACCCGCGCCGGTTCGGCCTGGCCTGCCACCTGGGCGTCCTGGCCGACCTGCCGAGCGTGGGCGTCGCCAAGACCCCCATGGGCCACTTCGAGCGGCCCGGCCCGGCGCGCGGGGCGTCCACCGACCTGCTCGACGGCGGCGAGGTCGTCGGCCGGGCCCTGCGCACCCGCGCGGGCGTGAAACCGGTCTTCGTGTC
Organism: Actinosynnema sp.; assembly: GCF_052038725.1. Taxonomy (NCBI): domain Bacteria; kingdom Bacillati; phylum Actinomycetota; class Actinomycetes; order Pseudonocardiales; family Pseudonocardiaceae; genus Actinosynnema; species Actinosynnema sp. Next base: position 4,576 of record NZ_JBQGCX010001523.1, on the reverse strand, counting down.
CGTCGGCCACCGCGTCGACCTGGACCGCGCGTGCGCGGAGGTGCTGCGGCTGTGCCGGGACTACCGCCTCCCCGAGACCACCCGCCGCGCCGACGCCCTGGGCAGGCGCCACCTCCGCTAGCGCGCTACCGCAGGTGCTCCAGCTCGGGGTGCCTGCGGGCGTAGGCGTCCAGCAGGTCGCGGGCCACCGCCACCGAGTCCACCAGCGGGTGCAGCGCGAACGCCTTCAGCGCGGCGGCCCTGGTGCCCTCGGCCACCAGCCGGTCCACCGCCTTGACCGAGCGCACCAGCCCGGCCGCGTGGTCCGGCAGCTGGCTCACCGGCCTCGGCCTCGCCCCGCGCCCGTCCACCGCGCACGGCACCTCCACGATCGCGTCGCCGTCCACCGCGGACAGCGCGGAGCCGTTGCGCACGTTCAGGATCAGCTCGGTCCGCTCGTCCCGCGCGAGCGCGTTCATCAGCGCGAGCGCCACGTGCTCGTACCCGCCGCCCTCCACCGAGTCCCGCTCCCGGCCCTCGGCCATGTAGGTGCTCTCGCGCTCCAGCCGCGTGGTCTCCCAGTCGACCTCGCCCGCGTAGAACCGCTCCTGCTGCCGCAGCAGGAACGCCCCGCGCTCGCCGCCGAACGACTCCCGCGTCGAGTAGTAGTAGTGCAGGTACTCGTTGGGCACCATCCCCAGCGCGCGCAACCACTCCGCGCCGAACAGCCTGCCCTCCTCGAACCCCGCCAACCGGTCCGAGGCGAGCAGCCCCGGCAGCAGGTCCCGCCCGTCGACCCGGACGGCCTGCAACCAGCCGAGGTGGTTCAGCCCGGCGTAGTCGAACTCGGCCCCGGTCACCCCGAGCGCCTTCGCGACCCGGTTGCACAGCCCCACCGGCGAGTCGCAGATCCCGATCACCCGCTCGCCCAGCCGCTCCGCCATCACCTCGGTGATCAGCCCGGCGGGGTTGGTGAAGTTCACGACCCACGCGTCGGGCGCGACCGCCGCGATCCGCTCGGCGATCCGCCGCGCGACCGGGACCGTGCGCAGCCCGTAGGCGATCCCGCCCGCCCCGACCGTCTCCTGCCCGACGACGCCGTGCGCGCGGGCGATGCCCTCGTCGGCGGCCCGGCCCGCCAGCCCGCCGACCCGCACCGCCGAGAACACGAAGTCCGCGCCGCGCAGCGCCTCGTCCAGGTCGGTCGTCGCGCGCAGCCGGGGTCCGCCGACCAGCACCCGGCGGATCGCCTCCAACCGGTCCGCGTCGACGTCGTGCAGCACCAGCTCGTCGACCAGGTCACCGCCCACCAGCGCCTTGTGCACCAGCGGCACGCGGAACCCGCCACCGCCCAGGATCACCAGCCTCATGCGCCCCATCCTGCCTCGCGCCGCGAAGCGGTGCGAAGCCACCGACCGCCGCACCGGGGCCGGCGCCCCAGCCCGGCAGGTCTTCCCCTTCCGCCCAAAGGGCGTCCCGGTTCCGGTGTGATCAGGTCAGCGCAGCGCGTCGATCCCGGCCACCAGCTCGGCCTTGAGCGCGTCGGGCGCGAAGCTCGCCGCGACCGCCGACGCCGCCAGGTCCGCCAGCCCCGCCCGCCCCAGGCCGAACCGCTCGTGGCACAGCAGGTACTCGCGGTTCAGGTCGGTGTGGAACATGCCGGGGTCGTCGGTGGCCAGCGCGACCGGCACGCCCGCCGCGAGCAGCGCGGGCAGCGGGTGCTCGGCCAGCGACCGCACCGCGCCCGTGCGCAGGTTCGACGTGGGGCAGACCTCCAGCGCGATTCCGCGCTCCGCCAGGTGCCGCAGCAGCTCCGGGTCGCGCGCGGCCGACGTGCCGGGCCCCATCCGCTCCGCCCCCAGCTCCCGCACCGCCGCCCACCCCTCGTCCGGCCCGGTGGTCTCGCCCGCGTGCGGCACGCTGCGCAGCCCGGCGTCGCGGGCCATCGCGAACGCCTCGCGGAACCTCGCGCGCGGCGCGTCGGCCTCGAACCCGCCGATGCCGAACCCGACGCTGCCCTCGGGCCGGTGCTCCACGGCGTAGCGGGCGCTGGTCAGGCCGAAGTCGCCGTCCCACAGGCCCGGCACGTCGAACACCCAGGCCAGCTCCACCCCGTGCTCGGACCTGGCGCGCTCGCGGCCCTCCTCCAGCGCGGCGGTCAGCTCGGCGGCGGGGACGCCCGCGCGCAGGTGGCTGCTCGCGCTGACCGTCACCTCGGTGTAGCGCACGTTCCGCGCGGCCTGCTCGCGCGCCAGGCCCAGCACCAGGTCCCGGACGTCGGCCCCGGTGGTGACCAGGTCGCTGACCTTGCCGTAGACGTCGATGAAGTGCCCGAAGTCGGTGAACTCGTAGAAGTCCAGCAGCTCGGCCTCGTCGGTGGGCACCGGGCCGTCCGGGTGGCGGCGGGCCAGCGACAGGACCGTGGCGGGGGAGGCGGAGCCGACCAGGTGGACGTGCAGCTCGACCTTGGGCAGTGCGGCGATGAAGGAGCGCATGGTGCCCCCGAGCCTAGGTCAACCGCTCCTGCGGTCCATTGTGGACTTCGGGTTCCCTTGACACCCCGCGCGCGGTACCGGGAGGGTCGGCCTACCTGAGTCCTGCGACGTGGATGGGGGTGTGCGGTGCGAGGTTCGTGGAGAGCCGCCGGTCTGGCCGCTGTGCTGGCGCTGCCGCTGGGGGTCGTTCCTGCCGCTGCGGCCGAGGAGGGGCCGGTCTTCGCGGACGGCGAGGCCCAGCCGGTGTTCAGCGCCTCGGACGTGGTGCGCGAGAGCCTGTGGGTGCGGGCGCCCGTCGACAGCGACCGCGACGGGCTCGACGACGAGGTCTACACCGAGGTGGTGCGGCAGCGGGCCACCGAGCGCGGGCTGAAGGTGCCCGTGGTGTTCCTGCCCAGCCCCTACTACTCCGGCGGCAACGACGTCGACAACCACGACGTGGACGTCGAGCTGCACGTGCCGGGCGAGCGCGGGTCCGGTGCGCCGCTGCGGGCCCGCACCGACGAGCGGATCGCGGCGGCGGTCGGGCCGAACGCCGCGCCGATCACCTCGACCCGGTACGAGTCGTACTTCGTCTCGCGCGGGTTCGCCGTGGTCTACGCCGAGTCGCTGGGCACCGGCAAGTCCACCGGCTGCCCGACCTCCGGCGGTCGCAACGAGACCACCGGCATGAGGTCGGTCGTGGACTGGCTCAACGGCCGCACCTCCGCGCGCGACGCCTCGGGCGCCGCCGTCTCGGCGGCCTGGAGCACCGGTAAGACCGCGATGATGGGCACCTCCTACAACGGGACGCTGCCGAACGCGGTCGCGGCCACCGGGGTGCGCGGGCTGGAGACGATCGTGCCGATCGCGGCGATCTCCAGCTGGTACGACTACTACCGCGCGGGCGGGGCGGTCGTCGCGCCCGGCGGGTACCAGGGCGAGGACGCCGACGTGATCGCCGTGTACGTGCACACCCGCGCCGACCGGTCGGCGTGCGCGCCGGTGCTCGCCGAGCTGACCCGCGAGCAGGACCGGGTGACGGGCGACTTCACCCCGTTCTGGCAGGAGCGGGACTACGTTAAGGACGCGCCGCTGGTGCGGGCCTCGGTGCTCGCGGTGCACGGGCTCAACGACTGGAACGTCAAGGTCGGGCAGGTCGCGCGGTGGTACGAGGCGCTCAAGCTCAACGGGGTCGAGCACAAGATCTGGCTGCACCAGTCCGGGCACACCGACCCGGACACGCTGCGGTCCGCGCAGTGGCGGCGCACGCTCAACCGGTGGTTCAGCCACTACCTCTACGACGTCGACAACGGGGTGGAGCGCGAGCCGAGGTCGACGGTGCAGCGCGAGGACCGCAGCTGGGTCGACGAGGCCGAGTGGCCCGCGCCGGGGACCGCGCCCGCGCGGCTGAACCCGTGGGTCGGCGGCGGGACCAAGGGGGTGCTGCGCACCGACGCGATGCCCGGCCGGCCGCTGGTGGAGGAGCTGCGCGACGACGCGGGGAAGTCCGTTGAGCAGCTGGTGGACCTGCCCGCGTCGGGCAACCGGCTGGCGTACGGGACCCGCGCGCTGACCGAGCCGGTGCGGCTGTCCGGCACGCCGAGGGCGGACCTGGCGGTGTCGTTCGACCGGCCCGCCGCGAACGTGACGGCGGTGCTGGTGGACCGGTCGCCGGACGGGACCAGCCGGGTGATCACGCGCGGGTGGGCCGACCCGCAGAACCGGCTCGACCTGTCGGTGACCAGGCCCGTCGAGCCGGGGAAGCGGTACCGGGTCGAGGTGGAGCTCCAGGCCAACGACTACGTGGTGGCTGCGGGGCACCGGCTCGAACTGGTGCTGCTGTCCAGCGACCACGACTACACGCTCCGGCCCGCTCCGGGCGCGGGCCTGTCGGTCGACCTGACCGGGACGTCGGTGGAGCTGCCGGTGGTCGGCGGGAAGGCGGCGCTGCGCCGGGCGGCTGGCTGATCCGCTCCGGGGTTCGTCGGCGGCGGGGGGGGGGGGGGGGGGGGGGGGGCGCGCCCCGCCCCCCCCCCCACCCCCCCACCGCCCCACCACCCCGAGCGATCACCCCTTCGCCCTCTCCTCCGCGAGCGCCTTGAGCTGCACAAGCCCGCGCT
>NZ_JBQGCX010001522.1:0-2198 GCF_052038725.1 Actinosynnema sp. | reverse complement strand
CCCGAGGGCGCGCCCCCGGCGGTCATCCGATCTGCGCGCTCAGCACGCTGTAGTAGGCCGCGACCCTGGCGTACACGCCGGGGTCGTTCGGCAGTGCGCAGCCGTTGCCCCACGAGGTGGCGCCGATCAGCTTGCCGCCCGCCACGAGCGGGCCGCCCGAGTCGCCCTGGCAGGTGTCCTTGCCACCGGCCGGGACGCCCGCGCACACCATCGAGGTGTTGCTGTACTGCGAGTACGCGGTCTTGCAGGTCGCGTCCGAGGTGACCGGGACGGTGACCTTCAGCAGGTAGCGGGACGTGGAGCAGCCGGAGCAGGTGGCGCCCCAGCCGTACGCGACGGCGTTGGTGCCCGCCGCGTACAGGGCCGTGTCGGACGGGGTGGCCAGCGGCAGGTAGGTGCCGCTGACGCTGGTGCCCAGGGTCAGCACGGCCACGTCGTAGCCGCTGGTCGCGGTGCGGTAGCTGGGGTGCGACCAGATGCTGGAGACGGTGGCCACCGTGCCCGCGGTGCTCTGCTTGTCCTCGCGGCCGATCACCACGCGGGTGCTGGACGCCGAACGGCCGGCGACGCAGTGCGCGGCGGTGACGACCTTGTTGGCCTTCACCAGGGTGCCGCCGCAGAACTGGGAGCCGGAGGAGGAGGCCAGGTACACCGCCCAGGGGGCCTCGCTGATCGAGGCCCTGGCGCCGCCCACGATGAACGGGGTGACGTCGGACGCCGAGGACACCGGGGTGGTCATCAGGCCGATCGCGGCGGCAGCCACGCCCAGGCCGATGAACTTCGCCAGGCGACGCAGGGTTTTCGCCATCGGAGTTCCTTTCCGTGCAGGAGTGAGCACTCACTGCAACGCACCCGACGGCCTCCCGGCAACCTCCTTCAGCGGGACTGAGGGGGCTTCACAATTGACCAGTGACTCCGGTCACACGAACGACATCGGCGTGTACCGGCCCGGCAACAACCGGTCCCGCGTCCGGCGCCACCAGCGCCACCGCGACGCCCTGCTCGGCCAGCCGGACCGCGCCGTCCGCGCGCACCGACGTGCCCGGCCGCAGCAGGTGCCTGACCTGGTCGACGCACTCCGGCGGCCCGACCACCACGGACGCGCGGCGCAGCTCGGCCTCGGCGCGCGGGGTCCGGTCGTCCGCGCCGCCCGGCCCGAGGCCGATGAGCGCCAGCCTGCCCCTGGGCAGGACGCGGGCGGCGGCGACGGTGGCCCGCGCGCCCTTGACCTTCTCGGCGGCGATCTCCACCCGGCCGCCCGCGGACAGCTCGGCCGCGCCGCGCAGCGCGGCGGCCTCGGCGACGCTGGGGATGCCGATGGCCAGCTCCACCGGGTTGGGCACCGGGATGACGGCCAGCTCCTCGCCGGGGTAGCCGAGCAGGGGCGTGGTGGTGGAGCCGTGCCAGAAGCCCCAGTCCTCGACCGCGTCGACGAAGCAGGGCTCCTCGGTCTTGCGGTCGAGCGTGGCGAACGCGCGCACCGCCCGCAGGTCCAGCCTGCCGTCGGCGGCGAGCTTGGCGAGCGCGCCGGAGACGTCGGTGGACGTGACGCCCGCGCTCGCGCCGATGCCGATCACGAGCGTCCTGGGGATCACCCGGACCACGTGGTCGCCCAGCTCGGTCCTGGGCACCCGGTCGTCCAGCAGCACCGTCCACGCGGCCTCGTGACCGGCGGGCAGGACGTTGTCCGGCAGCGCGGGCAGCGGGAAGCCGAGCGGGTTGGCGAGCGCGACCGGCTCGCCCGCGCGCATCGCCTCGCCGCACGCCGCGGCGTCGCCCTCGGCGGTGGCGTCGAGCAGTTCGAGCAGCTCGTCCAGGGGGGACGCGGTGGGCGGGGCGGTGGTGACGGCGGTGCGGCCGAGCACGTCGGCGACCCGCTGGGCGAGCGCGTCCGCGCCGCCGAGGAGGGCGATGGCGAACGCGCCGTCGACGCACACCACACCGGGGTCGGAGCGCTCGTCGCGCAGCAGGGGGGCCACGAGGCGGACGACGGTCTCGCTGCCCTCGAAGAACACGGCGCTGCCCAGCACCGGCCACATCCGGCGCAGCGCGGGCGCGACGGGGCCGTCGGGGACGACGGCGTCCGGGCCGAGGAAGGCCGCGAGCTCCTTGGCCTGCGCCCTGCCGCGCTCGGTCGACGCGAACAAGCCGATCACGCTGCCTCCTTGCCGGGGTGGGGGTGCCATCCTTCCCCGCCG
>NZ_JBQGCX010001521.1:0-2344 GCF_052038725.1 Actinosynnema sp. | reverse complement strand
ACATGCGCCGCGCCGTCGCCGGGATCGAGGCGCTGCGCGCGGCCGAGGTGGCCTGACGTGCGCGCGTCGCGGATGTACACCGCGGTCGACTCGCACACCGAGGGGATGCCGACCCGCGTGGTCACCGGCGGCGTCGGGGTCATCCCCGGCGCCACCATGAACGAGCGCAGGCTGCACTTCATCGAGCACTTGGACCACGTGCGCAAGCTCCTGGTGAACGAGCCGCGCGGGCACTCGGCGATGAGCGGCGCGATCCTGCAGCCGCCCACCCGGCCGGACGCGGACTTCGGCGTGCTCTACATCGAGGTGTCCGGCTGCCTGCCCATGTGCGGGCACGGCACCATCGGCGTGGCCACGGTCCTGGTGGAGACGGGCATGGTCGAGGTGGTCGAGCCGGTGACCACGATCCGGCTGGACACCCCGGCCGGGCTGGTGGTGGCCGAGGTGGCCGTCCGCGACGGGCACGCCGACAGCGTGACCCTGCGCAACGTCCCGTCCTACTGCGACCGGCTGGACGAGGTCGTGGACGTGCCGGGGCTGGGCCCGATCCGGTACAGCCTCGCCTTCGGCGGCAACTTCTACGCCATGGTCGACCTCGACCAGGTCGGGCTGCCGTTCGACCGGGCGCGCAAGGACGAGATCCTGGCCGCCGGGCTCGCGATCATGGACGCCGTCAACACCACCGCTCCGCCGCACCACCCGGAGATCGAGGGGGTCGACCACTGCCACCACGTGGAGTTCATCGCCCCAGGTTCGGACGCCACCCTGTCCCGGCACGCCATGGCCATCCACCCCGGCTGGTTCGACCGCTCCCCGTGCGGGACCGGCACGTCCGCCAGGATGGCCGAGCTGCACGCGCGCGGCGAGCTGCCGCTGGGGCAGGACTTCGTGAACGAGTCCTTCATCGGCAGCAGGTTCACCGGCCGCCTGGTGGGGAAGACGACCGTGGGCGACAAGCCCGCCGTGGTGCCGACCATCACCGGGCGCGCCTGGGTCACCGGGATCGGGCAGTACCTGCTCGACCCGACCGACCCGTACCCCGCCGGTTTCGAGTTCTGAGGGGAAGCACTTGTCGGACAAGGCTTTGCAGGAAGACGCCGCTGACGTCGAGAGCGTGCTCGCCGCCGCCTCGGCGGCCAGGACCCCGCTGCGGCGGGCCTCGCTGGAGCAGCGCGCCGGATGGCTGGAGGCCGCCGCCGACGCGCTCGACGGCGCGGCCGACGAGCTGATCCCGCTCGCCCACGCCGAGACGCACCTGCCGCTGCCCCGGCTGACCGGGGAGCTCAAGCGCACCACGTTCCAGGCGCGGCTGTTCGCCAAGGGGCTGCGGTCGGGCGAGCTGGCGCCGGTGCACGTCGAGCCCGCCGACCCCGACTGGGGCATGGGGCCCAAGCCCGCGCTGCGGCGCGCGCTGGTGCCGATCGGGCCGGTGCTGGTGTTCGCGGCCGGCAACTTCCCGTTCGCGTTCAGCGTGTTCGGCGGCGACACCGCCTCCGCGCTGGCCGCCGGGTGCCCCGTGGTGGTCAAGGCGCACCCCGGCCACCCCGAGCTGTCCCGGCGCACCGCCGCCGTCGTGGCCGCCGCGCTGCCCGAGGGCGCGCTGGGGCTCATCGAGGGCGTCGAGGCCGGGGTGACCGCGCTGCGCGACCCGCGGATCAAGGCGGTCGGGTTCACCGGGTCCACCAGGGGCGGTCGGGCGCTGTTCGACATCGCCGCGTCCCGGCCAGAGCCCATCCCGTTCTACGGGGAGCTGGGCAGCGTCAACCCGGTCGTGGTCACGCCCGCCGCGTGGGCCGAGCGGGGCGGCGACATCGCCACGGGCTGGGTCGGCTCGCTCACCCTGGGGTCCGGGCAGTTCTGCACGAACCCCGGTGTGGTGCTGGTGCCGGACGCCGACGCGTTCCTGAAGTCGGTCGAGCTGCCCAAGCCCGGCCGGATGCTGACCTCCGGGTTGGAGCAGGGCTACGCGGACGCGGTCACCGCCGTCTCCGGTCGGCCCGAGGTCGCGGTCGCGGCCGAGGGACCGGCCAACGACGAGGGCGTGCGGGCGGGCGTGCTGCGGGTGCGGGCGGACGTGGCGGCGGCCGACCCGGAGCTGCTGGAGACCGAGATGTTCGGCCCGGCGGGGCTGCTGGTCGAGTACGCGTCGGCCGAGGAGCTGACGGCGGTGCTGCGCGCGCTGCCCGGCCAGCTCACCGGCACCGTGCAGGCCGCCACCGACGGGGACCCGCTCGCCGCCGAGGTGGTCGAGCTGCTCTCCGACGTGGTCGGCCGGGTGGTCTACAACGACTGGCCCACCGGGGTCACCGTGTCCGGGGCGCAGCACCACGGCGGCCCGTACCCG
>NZ_JBQGCX010001520.1:0-2425 GCF_052038725.1 Actinosynnema sp. | reverse complement strand
GGTCGGTGGTCGGTGGTCGCTGGTTGCCGGTCGGCTGTCGCTGGTCGCCCTCGGTCGGTCGGTGGCCGCCAACGGTCTGCGGCTGCCAGCAGTCGGTGACCTGTGGCCGGTTGTCGGGCGCTGGTCACCAGCTGCTGCTGGTTGCTGGTTGCCGTCGGGGGTGTCGGGTGGCACGCATAGGGTCGGGTCGTGCTGGTCGTACATGCCGTGGGGAGCGAGGACGGGTGGGTCGCGGCTTGGGGTGAGGACTCCGGGTTGCCGCCTCGGGTTGGGCGGCGGCTTCCAGGGCGGGCCGTTCGGCATCCGTTCGCGGTGGGGGACGGTGGGCTGGTTCGGGTTCTGCGTGGTGGCCGTGGCCGTGGTGGCAGCGGTCGTGGTGGTGGGGATTCTGTGCCGTTGCGGTTGGTGGTGCAGTTGCCCACCGCCGGGACCGGGCCGATCGCTTCTCCGGAGCTGGTCGGGGCTTCCGGGGCCGCGGCTGCGGTGCGCGGGACGCCTCGGTTGCACTCCTGGCTGGTTCCCGCGGTGCGGGTGGAGGGGCTGCCCGAGCGGATCGTGGACGGCAGGCTCGGGGCTTCGGCTCGGTTCTACCTGGAGGTCCTCGCGTTCGCCGATGACCTGGTGGCCAGGGGGCGCGTGGTGCCCGGTGTGGACGGTGGGGCGGCGCGGTGGCGGGCGGTGCTGTCCGGGGTGGACGCGGTGCGGTTCGCCGCGTTGCGCGCGGAGATGCCTCCCTCGTTCCGGGCGGCCCAGGAGTCCGTTGAGCCGGATCGGCTCATCAGGGCCGCGCTCGACCGGGCGGTGGACCGGCGGGTTCGGGACGGGGACTTCTCCGGGGTCGACCTGGACGAGCCCGGCGCCACGGGACTCTGGTTGCGGGCGCTGGTCGGCGACCCGGTGCTGGGCGCGGCCAGCGGGGCCGTGGCCAGGCTTCGGGAGCGGGTCGAGGGCTGGCAGGGCAGTGCGCTGCGACGCCCGCTGCTGCGGACCTGCTTCCGCCTGACCGCGCCCGATCAGAGCGTGGCCGACGAGGACGTCAGCGCGGGGCCCGGTCCGGGTGGGGACGGGGGTGGGCGGTGGGAGCTGGAGTTCCTGGTGCAGGCCGTCGACGAGCCGAGCGTCGTGGTGCCCGCCGAGCAGTTGTGGTCGCGGGGGAACAACGTCCTGCGCCGGTTCGCCACCCGGCCGGAGGACGTGTTGCTCGCCGACCTCGGACGGGCCAGTCGGCTCTACCCGGCGCTCGACCGCGCGCTGGGCGAGCAGCGGCCCGCGCGGATGGTGCTGGACGTGACGGGGGCGCACGACTTCCTGGTGCGCGCGAACGAGCTGACGCAGGCCGGGTTCGGGGTGCTGGTGCCCTCGTGGTGGCGCGAACCCCGGCGGGTGGGACTGGCCCTGTCGGTGTCCGGCGGCGGAGGGGGCGAGAGCGGGTGGGGTGCGGCCGGGCAGGGCGGGGCAGGGTGGGGTGGCGCTGGGCGGGGTGGGGCCGCGGGGGCGGTGCCCAAGGAGAGCTCGCTCGGGTTGAAGGTGCTGCTGGACTACCGGTGGTCGTTGGCGCTCGGGGACGAGGAGCTGGCCGAACCCGAGCTGCGGGCGCTGGCCGAGGCGAAGGTGCCGCTGGTGCGGTTGCGCGGGCAGTGGGTGCAGGTCGACCAGCGCGGGCTCACCGCCGGGCTCGCGTTCCTGCGGCGTGGTGGCGGCGGGCGGATGACGGTGGGGCAGGCGCTCGCCCACGCGGGCGCGCTGACACGGCGGGCAGGCGGGGACACCGATGACGGGAACGTCGGCGATAGGCAGGCCAGCAACGGGAACGCCGGTGATAGGCACGCTGGCGGTGGAGACGCTGGCGACGGGAGCATGACCAGCGGCGCGGACCTCGGTGGCGCGAACCCCGATGACGGCAACAGCAGCGGCAGCGGCAACGGCGGCCCCGACCTCGGTTCTGGCGGGGACAGCGGCAACAGCAGCAGGGGCGGCGGCAGCGAGAGCGGCGGCAGCGGGGCCGATGTCCTCCCCTACGGCTGGTTCGGGGCGTTGCCCCTGCCCGTCACCGCCGTGCGCGGGGACGGGGCGTTGGGGGCGTTGCTCGCCGGGGGTGGGGATCGGGTGGTGGGGGAGGTTGCCGCGCCCGAGGGGTTGACCGCCGTGCTCCGGCCCTACCAGGCGCGGGGGTTGGCGTGGTTGGCGTTCCTGGACTCGTTGGGGCTCGGGGCGTGCCTGGCCGATGACATGGGGCTCGGCAAGACCGTGCAGCTGCTCGCCCTCGAAGCACTGTGCCGTCAGGGGGACGACGGGTCGCGGGCGCCCACGCTGCTGGTCTGCCCGCTCTCGGTGCTCGGCAACTGGCAGCGGGAGGCCGCGCGGTTCACGCCGGGGCTCCGGGTTCGGGTGCACCACGGGCCCGAGCGGGACGTGAGCGGGATCG
>NZ_JBQGCX010001519.1:0-1544 GCF_052038725.1 Actinosynnema sp. | reverse complement strand
CAGTGTCCACTCGAAACGGTGAAAAAGGGCGTGGTCGGCTCGATCGCCGGACGGACGTGGCGGGCTCGCTCGTATCGTGGCAGTCCGGACGGGTGCGCCCCTCCACTGTGGACCGACCGGGTGAGAGCGCCCACGCCAGAGGAGGCGACATGAGCACCGTGCTGGTCGTGGAGGACGAGCCGGACATCGCCCTGGCGCTGCGGCTGAACCTGGAGCGGGCCGGGCACGAGGTGCGGGTCGCCTCGGACGGCAAGCAGGGGCTGCGGGAGCTGCACGAGTCGCAGCCGTCGCTGGTGCTGCTCGACATCGGCCTCCCGGTGCTGGACGGCTGGATGGTGCTGGAGCGCATCCGGGACGTGAGCGACGTTCCGGTGCTGCTGCTGACCGCGCACGGCATGGAGGCGGACAAGGTCAGGGGCCTGCGCGGCGGCGCGGACGACTACCTGACCAAGCCGTTCTCGGCGAAGGAGCTGCTGGCCAGGATCGAGGCGATCCTGCGCAGGGCCGAGGGCGCGACGGCGGCGAGCAAGGCCGAGGTGTACGACGACGGCCTGGTGCGCATGGACCACCGGGCGCGGCGGGTGTACGTCAACGGCGAGGAGGTCGACGTCAACGCCACCGAGTACCGGCTGCTGTCGGTGTTCGTGCAGCACAAGGGCGCGGTGCTGTCACCGGGGCAGCTGCTGGACAAGGTGTGGAACGACCCGACCGGGATCGGCGCGGAGCGGGTGAAGTTCGCGGTGATGCGGTTGCGGCGCAAGCTGAACTGGTCGGCGGACGAGTCCCCGATCCGCGCGGCGCGCGGCATGGGCTACCGCTACGACCCGCCGCGCAAGTAGTCGGGCTCGGCCTCGTAGCGAGCGATGGGGGCGACGGCGGGCTCCGGGGTGGGCGGCGCGGTGAGGTGGACGCGCAGGTCGAGCGGGTCGCTGACCGGGAACGGGTCGGTCCGGCGCGAGCGGGACACCGCGAGGGGCGCCAGGACGGCGAGCTGCGCCAGGGCGCAGACGGCCGCGAGCAGGAGGGCGGCGCCGGAGAGGAGGAGCATCGGGCTGTCGAGCGCGGCCCACGCGAGCAGACCACCGCCGATCAGCGCGGCGACGCCCAGGACCAGGGAGAGGACCAGGCCCGAGGGCGAGTACGACCTGCTGCCCGGCTCGACCTGGGTCGTCGACCGCTCCCCCGCCAGCTCCCACCAGCGCCGCCGGTGCGCGGGGACGTCGACGTCGGACTCGGCGATCCAGCGCAGCGCCCGCCCCTCGGCGGGGAACCCGGCGCGCTCCAGGAACCCAATCCACTGCCCGATGCCCACGCCGGTGGTCTCCTCGGCGGCCCGACGCGCGGTGGGCTCGTCGATCCCGAGCGCGGCGGCGACGGCGAGCAGGACGTCGGGCCGCTCGAACGCGCCGGTGACGACCTTCCGGTTCAGCCACGCGTGGGCGCGGACCCGGTCGCCCTCCCAGGAGAACCCGACCGCCGAACGCCCCCGGCCCGCCGCGACCTTGAGCGTGTCCGGCACCTCGGCCTCGCGCTCGGGCGCGGGT
>NZ_JBQGCX010001518.1:0-1807 GCF_052038725.1 Actinosynnema sp. | reverse complement strand
GAACGTGCCCACGTGCATCTCGTAGAGCACCGAGCCGGCGAGCTGGCGGCCGGTCCAGCCGTCGTCGGTCCAGGCGAACGCGTCGTGGTCGTAGACCTCGGACGCCTCGTGGACGCCGTCGGGCTGACGGCGCGAGCGGGGGTCCGGGAGGGCGTCGCCGTCGAGCACGAACGCGTAGTCGGTCCCGCTGGCGTCGCTGTGCCACCAGCCGCCGCCGACGGGGGTCATGTCGTGGTCCTGGCCGTCGACCCGGACGACGACGCCGTCCCGGTCGGGGGCCCACACGGAGAAGGTCACCGGTCTCCTCGCACGAGCAGGGCGACGGGGTAGCGGTCGAGCAGGTCGGCCAGCGCGGGCGCGGAGCCGGTCACCACGCGGCCGGTGAGCACGTCGGTCCACTCGCCCGGCGGCAGCGGCAGGACGGTGCTCCCCCAGCCGCCCGCGCGGGCCAGGCCCACCGGGAGCCGGGTCGCGACGGTGATCAGCCCGGTGCGCTCGAAGGCGAGCGCGTGCGCCGAGGCGGGTCTGGCGGCGGGCACCGGCCGGTAGCCGCGGAACAGCTCGGGCCGCTGCCCGCGCAGCCGCAGCGCGCGCGAGGTGACCAGGAGCTTGGCCGCGCCGGAGTCGTCGACGTCGGGCAGCCAGCCGGAGTCGATGCGCTCCAGCAGGGCGCGGCGGGGCGCGTAGTCCACCGGCCGCCGGTTGTCCGGGTCGACCAGGGACAGGTCCCACAGCTCGGTGCCCTGGTACACGTCGGGCACGCCCGGCGCGGTGAGCTGCACGAGCTTCTGGCCGAGCGCGTTGGACCAGCCCGCGGCCACGATGCCGTCCACGAACTCGGCGACCTCACCCGCCGTGTCCGAGCCGAGCACGGCGGCGGGCCAGGCGTCGACGGCGGCCTCGAACTCCTCGTCGTGGTCGACCCAGGTGGTGCGGACCTTGGACTCCTTGGCCGCCTTCTCCAGGTAGGCGCGCATCCGGTCGGCGGTGACCGGCCAGGCGCCCACCAGCGACTGCCAGGCCAGCGCGTTGAGGCTGGGCTCGTCGATGGGGTGCGCGGCGCTCCACCGGCGGACGGCGGCGGCGAACTCGTCGGGCACCTCGGCGAGCACGGCGAGCCGGGCCCGCACGTCCTCGGAGCGCTTGGTGTCGTGCGTGGACAGCGCCGTCATGGTGTCCGGGGAGCCGGACTCGCGGGCGGCGGCCCTGCGGTGGAACTCCTCGGGGGTGACGCCGAACCGGTCGGGCGCGCCGCCGACCTCGTTGAGGGCCACGAACCGGGTGAACCGGTAGAACGCGGTGTCCTCGGTGCCCTTGGCGACGACCATGCCGGAGGTCTGCTGGATGCGGGTGGCCAGCTCGCCGGTCGGGTCGGCGCGCACGGCGGCGTCGAGCGCCTCGGCGGCCGGGCCGCCCGCGCGGCGCACGGCGGTGGCCCAGTCCTGCTCGCCCTCGGGCAGGTAGGAGCGGTACACCGGGAACGCGGCCATGACGGCGGCGACGGCCTCGCGGGCCTGCTCGGCGCCCACGCCCTCGGGGAGGGAGGGCTCGAGCAGCGCGGCGATCCGGCGCACCTCGGCGCTCAGGATCGTGGACGCGACCAGCGCCCGGCACTCGTGCTCGACGGCGGCGAAGTCGGTGGGCACGCCCAGCTCGACCGCGAGGTCGGTGAACGGCCCCTCCCCCGCCGGGTCGACGAACAGCCCGCACACCTCGCGCAGGGCGTCGTACCCCGTCGTCCCGTCCGCGGGCCAGGACGCCGGCAGCGCCTCGGTGGCGCCGTCGGCGCGCAGCGAGGTGATCTTCT
>NZ_JBQGCX010001517.1:0-2593 GCF_052038725.1 Actinosynnema sp. | reverse complement strand
GCTGAGACGCGCGAGGGCCCCGGCGATCGCGCACCGGGGCCCCCACCGTCCACTTCGGACTAGCAGATGGTCTGCTTGCTGTTGACGAGCGTGTTGTTGCGGAACGTGGTGTTCGTGCCGCACGGGTTCTCGGTGATCGCCGAGTTGGTCACCCGCAGGTTCTGCACCACGACGTCCTTGGTCACCGGGAACTCCGACCGCGACGCGAGCCTGATGTCGCCGGGCCCGGTCACGGTCCCGCTCTGCGCGGCCAGGTTCACGTTGTAGCAGTTCTCGATCAGGATCGCGTTGTTGCCGGTGTTCGCGATGTCCACCCGGTCGATCTGCAGCCCGCCGCTCTCGGACACGCAGAACACCCCGCGCCCGCCGCCGCGCGCGATCACCTGCCCGACCCGGACGTTGATCGGGTAGGCGTTGTTGATCCGCCCGTTCCGGTTGGCGGTGCGGAACGCCGCGTACCCGGTGCCGGTCCCGGCGCCGTCCGCGTCGACCAGGGTGACGTTCGCGTTGACGGTGTCGTTGAGCAGCAGCCCGGACTCGCCGACGTTGCGCGCGGTGACCGTGCCGACGGTCAGCCCGTCCAGGCCGTAGGTCTCCACGGCGTGGCTGGACGCGCCGGACACGTACACGTTGTCGATGCGCACGTTCCTGGTGCGCACCGAGGTGTCGCCCCGGTTGTCGATCCGCACGCCGAGCCCGCTGGACAGCCGCATGTCGATCTGGCCGAGCACGACGTTGGTGGCGTTGCGGATGAAGATGCCGTACAGCGGCGTCCCGGTGACGTTGAGGTGCTGGACCTCGACGTCGGTGACGCCGCGCGCGTACACCGGGGCCTGGTCGCCGGTGCCGCTGCCGGTGACGTTGATGGTGCCGCACACGTCGAGCACCGTGTAGCTGGGCAGCGAGAACCGCGACCCGGCGCTCATCGTGCCGGAGCCGCGCACCACCAGGCGCTCCTTGCTGGTGCGCCCGGACGTGAGCGCGCCGACGGCGGCCTGCATGGCGGCGCGCATGTCGGCGCCGGTGTGCACGGTCGTGCTGCCGCGCTTGGCGGTCCAGGTGCTGCCGGACTTGGTCACCTCGGCGTGGTACGCGCCGCTCCCGCAGTCCGCGGCCGACGCCGGGGCCGGGTCGGCCGCGCCGTGGACCAGGGCCGCGCCGAGCACCGCGGCGCCGATCGCGGCGGCGCTCCTGCTGGCCTTCTTCCTCACCATGAGCCGGTTCTCCTCGCTAGGGGGGCGTTTCCTCGCGGCGGCGGAGACGGGCTTGTCGCTCCCGGCGCCCGCGGGGGTCAACGGGCGCCGGGAGCGTTCGGGTCACGAACGGTTCCGCGCGAGCCGCCCTCGGCTCAGTAGTGGACGTCCGGCCAGGGCGGGGTGGCCATGCCGTCGCCGATGAAGAAGCTCGGGTGCGGCGGCTGGTTGTAGGCCGTGTTCTGCCAGGCGATCGCGACCCGGTACATGGTGTCGTGCATCAGGGTCGGGATGCGCCGGTCGGTCTGGTGCGGGGTGGAGTGGATCCGGAGCGCGGTGTTGTTGGTGGTGGGCCACACCACCTCCTCGCGCCAGTCGCCGAACAGGTCGCCGGACAGCGACGGGGTGGCCTTGGTGCCGTTGTTGCTGTGCACGTCGGAGGCGGTCAGCAGCCGGGTGTCGCCGCCTGCGCCGTACTTGTCGATCCGGGTCTGGTCCACCAGCTCGCGCACCGGGTCGCCGTCCCACCAGGCGAGGAAGTTGATCGAGCTGGGCTTGCGCCCGATCTCCGCCCCCTTGGCGCTGCGCAGGTTCGCGTCGCGCGCCGACCACGCCTCGGCTCCGGGGCTGCCCGCCCAGATGTCGCCCGCGACGCCGCGCCCGTTGTCGCCGCCGGACGCGGTGGTCCACACGCGGGAACCGGTGCGGGCGTCGGCGAGGAACGAGCCGGGCTTGGAGGTGTCCTCGTCGACCTTGAAGTACTCCAGCCCCGCCCGCGACGGGTCGAGGTCGCCCAGGTGCGCGGCGTCCCCGTGCCCGAGCCCGGTGTTCCACAGGCCCCTGCCGCTGTCGTCGATGGCCGCCGCGCCGTAGACGATCTCGTCCCGGCCGTCCGCGTCGACGTCGCCGATGGTGAGCGAGTGGTTGCCCTGCCCCGCGTAGCCGCTGTTGCCGGAGGCCTTGGAGTCGAACACCCAGCGCTTGGTGAGCGCCCCGTTCCGGAAGTCCCAGGCCGCGATCACCGCGCGGGTGTAGTACCCGCGAGCCATGATCAGCGAGGGGCGGGCGCCGTCCAGGTAGGCGGTCCCGGCGAGGAACCGGTCGACCCGGTTGCCGTAGTTGTCGCCCCAGTCGGCCACGGTCCCGCGCGGCGGGTCGTAGTTGACCGTGGACATCGCGGCGCCGGTCTGACCGTTGAACATGGTCAGGTACTCGGGGCCCGCCAGCACGTAGCCGGAGGAGTTGCGGTGGTCGGCGGAGGCGTTGCCGATCACCGTGCCGCGCCCGTCGACGGTGGCGTCGGCGGTCTTCATCGCGACCTCGGCCTTGCCGTCGCCGTCGTAGTCGTAGACCTGGAACTGGGTGTAGTGCGCGCCCGCCCGGATGTTGCGGCCCAGGTT
>NZ_JBQGCX010001516.1:0-2833 GCF_052038725.1 Actinosynnema sp. | reverse complement strand
TGGCGTACTGCTCCAGCGCGGCGGTGGCCTCGGGGTTCTCGTAGCGGCCGTAGTTGCCGTTGATGCCGCCCTGGCCGACCGGCTTGTACAGCGCGCCGTCCATGATGGACTGGTAGATGTCGTACGGCGTGGGGCCGTTGTTGGTCCAGTGCATCGCGGCACCGAAGTCACCGGTGTCGAGCGCCTTGGTCCACGCGTCGGCGTTCTGCAGGTTCACCGTCGCGTTGATGCCGATCTTGGAGAAGTTGTCCTTGATGATCTCGACGTTGGTGACGTAGTCGGACCAGCCGGACGGCACGGTCATCTTCAGCGTCACGGGCTTGCCGGACGGGTCCTTGAGCTTGTCGCCGTCGTAGCTGAAGCCGTTGTCGGTCAGCTCCTTCTTGGCCGCGGCGACGTCCACCTCGACGGTCTTGCCCTTGAACTCGTCGGCGATGAACGGGTCACCGGCGGGCGTGGGGATGCCGGTGATGTTGTCGACCTTCGGGTAGAAGTAGCCGCCCTCGCCCTGCACGAAGATGTCCTGCCGGTTGACCACCCGGTTGACCGCGCGGCGCAGCGCCGGGTTGTCCCACGGGGCGCTCTTGGTGTTGAACCACAGGCCGTGGATGCCGAGGACCGGCGGGAACCAGAGCTTGTTGTGCTGCGGGTCCTTGCTGGTGTAGACGGCCTCGTAGTTCGGGATGAACACGAAGCTCCAGTCGGTGGTGCCGTTGGCCAGCGCGGTGGTCTGCGCGTTGTTGTCGGCGTACGCGGTGTACCGGACCTCCTTGACCTGCGGCAGCTCCTGCCAGTAGCTGTCCCGCACGACGAGGGTCTGGGTCTGCGGGGTGAAGGACTTCAGCGTGTACGGACCGCTGCCGACCGGCTGCTTGACCGTCTCGGTGGACGGGTTCGCGTAGGTGGACCAGACGTGCTCCGGGACGATGAACTGCTCCAGGAGCTTGTTGCGGTTGGTGAACTGGGAGCGCGGGAAGCTCACCACCACCTTGCCGCCGTCGACGGTGGCGCCGTCGATCGGCAGGCCCTGGATGTTCAGGCCGGGGTTGTTCTTGAGCAGGGTGAACGTGTAGGCGACGTCGGCCGGGGTGAGCGGCTTGCCGTCGGACCAGGTGACGTTCTCGCGCACGGTCAGCACGAGCTTGGAGTAGTTGTCCTGCCAGTCCCACTCGCTGGCCAGCCAGGGCGTGGGCTCCTGGGTCGCGTCGGTCTCGTTGACCATGGTCAGCGGCTCGAAGATCAGCCTGCGGTAGCCCATGATCGTCGCGGCGGACGAGTTGAGGAACGGGTTGTTGTTCTCGGTCTGCGGGCCGTCCGGCTTGCCCACGTTCAGCACACCGGCCTGGGACTGCGCGCCCTGGTTGCTCGTGGAGCAGGCGGCGAGCGGGGTGAAGGCCGTGATCGCCGCGAGGGCGAGGGCGGCCGTTCGCCTGAGTCGCATGGTTTCTCCTTGTGGGAACGGGTGTTCGCGAGCGCCAGGTCGGGTCGGACCGCGTGTGCCATCGCGGGTGGGACGGTGCGCGTCCTCGGGTTGCCGAAGACTCAACCCCGGTGAGTCAGGTCACGTCAATAACGAACAGGTTACAAACTTAGTCTAATTTTAAGTCGTGAAGGAAGTGGGCGGCATCCTGCCGACCATGCCTGCCAAGCGCGCCACCGTGCGCGACCTGCGACGTCACAACCGATCGGCCCTGCTGTCGACCCTGTACTTCGAAGGCCCGCTGAGCAGGCAGGAGCTGGTCGCCAGGACCGGCCTGAGCGCCGCCACGGTGTCCACCGCGACCGCCGGGCTGGTCGACGAGCGGCTCGTCGTCGGCGCGGGGACGGTCGAGTCGGACGGCGGCAGGCCGCGCTCGCTGCTGCGCGTCAACCCCGGCTACGGGCACGTGGTCGGCGTCGACGTCGGCGAGACCGGCGTGGCCGTCGAGCTGTTCGACCTGGCGCTGCGCCGGATCGCCGCGCTCGACCACGACCTGCCGCCCACCGACCCGCTCGCGGTGGGCGCGCTGATCGCCGCGGCCGTGCCGGAGGTGATCGCGCTGGCCGGGGCGGACCAGGGCTCGGTGCTGGGCGTGGGCATCGGCGTGCCGGGCGAGGTGGAGCGGCGCGGCGGGGCGGGGGGCGCGCCGTGGGGCGCGGCGACGCTCGTGCACGCGCAGACCCTCGGCTGGTCGGGCGTGCCGCTGGCCGAGCTGGTCAGGGCGGGCGGCACGACGCTGCCGCTGTTCGTGGAGAACGGCGCGAAGACCCAGGGCCAGGCCGAGATGTGGTTCGGCGCCGGGCGGGGGTCGCGGCACGTCGTGGTGGCGCTGCTGGCCTCCGGCGTCGGCGCGGCGGTGGTGGCGGACGGCGCGGCGCAGCGCGGGTCGACCAGCAGCGCGGGCGAGTGGGGGCACACCACGGTCGTCCACGGCGGACGGCGCTGCCGGTGCGGGGCGCGCGGGTGCCTGGAGGCGTACGTCGGCGCGGGGGCGGTGCTGGACCGGTACCGGGAGCTGGGCGGGGAGCTGGGCGAGGGGGACGAGCGGGCGGCGTTCGCGGAGCTGGTGGCGCTGGCGGGTGGGACCGCGCGGGCGGACGGGACGCGGACGGTGGGCGGATCGCCCCTGGCGGGCGGATCGCCGCTGGCAGGCGGATCGCCCATGGTGGGCGGGGGGCCACTGGCAGGCGGCTCAGCGTTGACGGGTGGGGTGCCGTTGGCAGGCGGGGAACCAGCGGCGGGCGAGTCTTCGTTGACGGGCGGGTTGCCCGTGGCAGGCGCGGCTTCGCGGCCGGGCGAACCGCCGCTGGCGGGCGGCTCAGCGTTGGCGGGCGGATCGCCGCTGGCGGGCGG
>NZ_JBQGCX010001515.1:0-10318 GCF_052038725.1 Actinosynnema sp. | reverse complement strand
CCCGGCCGCGCCCTGGTCGCCGGGACCGCCGCCCGCGCCGCCGGGGTCGCCGCCCTGCGTCGAGTCGCCGGAGCCGCTCTTCGCGCCGCCGCGCTTGCCACCCCGGCCCGCGACCCGCCGCCGCACGCCCTTGCCGCTCTTGCCGCCGCCGTGCCCGCCCGTCTTGCCCTGCCCCGCGGCCTTCCCCCGGCTGCCGCCGCGCCCGGCGACCTTCCGGCCCGTGCCGCGCGCCCGCCGCTCCTCGGCGTCGTCGGCCGCCTCGCCGCCGTCCCGGCTCATGATCCGCTCGGCCGCCCGCACCAGCTCCAGCCGCCGCCAGCGCCGCCGCTGCCGCCGGGTCATCCGCGCGGGCCACATCTCCTGGATCGCGCTGTTGAAGTACGCCCCGATCGTGATCGCCAACCCGATGAAGAACACGAACAGCAGGAACGCGATCGGCGTCGCCAGCGCCCCGTACGTGTAGCCCGTCGTGGTGATCCACCGGATGTACAGCCGCAGCCCGACCGACGACAGGATGAACACCACCATCGCCAGCACCGCGCCCGGCGCGAGCCGGTGCCACGGCAGCTTCCTGGGCAGCGCGAGCTTGTACAGCGTCGCGAGCGCCAGCACGAGCAGCACCCCGATCACCGGGTAGTAGAACGCGCTCAGCCACGCCTCGGCCACGGGCTGCCACCGGTCCGGCAGGAACCGGGGCAGCACGTCCGGCCCGAGCGCCAGCACCGGCAGCCCGATGATCAGCAGCACCAGGCTGACCACGTACAGCAGCAGCGCGAAGATGCGCTGCCACACCTCGTGCCTGACCCCGTACTGGCCGTGCGCGACGGTGACCGCGTCCACGAAGGACGCCATCGCCGACGACCCGGCCCACAGGGATATCAGGAAGCCGACCGACACGATCTCGCCCTTGCCGACCGTCAGGATCTGGTCGACGGTGGGTGTGATCACGCCGTTGACGACGTCACCGCTGAAGATCGTCCGGCAGGTGGAGACGATCTTGTCGCGCACCGCTTGGACCACCTCGGGTCCGAACCACTCGCCGACGTAGCCGATGCTGCCGAGCAGGCCCAGCAGCAGCGGCGGGAACGACAGCACCTGCCAGAAGGCCGCCTCGGCGGCCTCCGAGAAGATGTTGCCCTCCCACGCCTTGGTGATCGTGCGCGCGACCAGCCGCAGGGGGCGCCGCTCCGGCGCGCTGCGGTCATCCTGCCCAGTAGGCGAACCCATCTCGGGATCAAGCATGGAGCATGAGGGGTGTTTTCGCGGCATCGTTCCCTGAACCGCGAGTCGGGATTGGGTACGCTGTCGGAGCCCTCGACGGTCGCCCGCACCGAGGGCATTCGCATGTCGCCGCTCGCCGCAGGTCGTCGCGAGCGCGCCCGCACGCACGACGGAGAAAGAGGTCCGAGGTTGTCCGCACCCCAGGTCGCGTCGACCCGACCGCTGCGGGCGTGGCAGCGCCGGGCGCTGACCAAGTACCTCGCCTCCGGGCCGAAGGACTTCCTCGCGGTCGCCACGCCCGGCGCGGGCAAGACCACGTTCGGGCTGCGGGTCGCCGCCGAGCTGCTGGCCGACCGCACGGTCGAGGCCGTGACGATCGTCGCGCCGACCGAGCACCTCAAGCACCAGTGGGCGAAGGCCGCGGCCGAGGCGGGCATCGCGATCGACTCGAACTTCCGCAACACGAACGCGGTCACCTCCAGGGACTACCACGGCGTGGCCGTGACGTACGCGCAGGTGGCGGCCCACCCCACGCTGCACCGGGTGCGCACCGAGAACCGCAAGACGCTCGTGCTGCTCGACGAGGTGCACCACGGCGGCGACGCCAAGTCGTGGGGCGACGCGATCCGCGAGGCGTTCACCCCGGCGACGCGCAGGCTGTCGCTGACCGGGACGCCGTTCCGCAGCGACGACTCGCCGATCCCGTTCATCTCCTACGAGCACGCCGCCGACGGCACCCAGCGCAGCCGCTCCGACCACGCCTACGGCTACGCCGACGCGCTGCGCGACGGCGTGGTCCGGCCGGTGATCTTCCTGGCCTACTCGGGCGAGGCGCACTGGCGCACCAGCGCGGGCGAGGAGTTCGTGGCGCGCCTCGGCGAGCCGCTGACCCAGGAGCAGACCGCGCGCGCCTGGCGCACCGCGCTCGACCCGACCGGCGAGTGGATGCCGTCGGTGCTGATGGCCGCCGACAAGCGGCTCACCCAGCTGCGCGCGAACGGCATCCCGGACGCGGGCGGCCTGGTCATCGCCACCGACCAGACCGTGGCGAAGGCGTACGCGGAGATCCTCAAGCGCGTGACCGGCCACGACGCGACCCTGGTGCTCTCGGACGACCCGAAGGCGTCGGGCCGCATCGCCGAGTTCGCGGCCACCACCGAGCGCTGGATGATCGCGGTGCGGATGGTGTCCGAGGGCGTGGACGTGCCCCGGCTCGCCGTGGGCGTGTACGCCACCAGCGCGTCGACGCCGCTGTACTTCGCGCAGGCCATCGGCCGGTTCGTGCGCTCGCGCGCGAAGGGCGAGACGGCCAGCGTGTTCCTGCCCAGCGTGCCGGTGCTGCTGGGGCTGGCCAGCGAGCTGGAGCAGCAGCGCGACCACGTCCTCGGCAAGCCGCACCGGGAGAAGGACGGCTGGGACGACGAGCTGCTCGCCCAGGCCAACCAGACCAAGGACGAGGAGGGCGAGGAGGACCGCGCGTTCACCGTCCTGGGGGCCTCGGCCGAGCTGGACCAGGTGATCTACGACGGCTCGTCGTTCGGCACGGCGGCGCACGTGGGCAGCGAGGAGGAGCAGGAGTACCTGGGCCTGCCGGGCCTGCTCGCGCCCGACCAGGTGCGCGCCCTGCTGCGCCAGCGCCAGGAGAAGCAGCTGGTGGAGGCCAGCAAGCGCAAGGCCGACGCCCCGGCCCCCGCGGCCCCGGCGGTGACCAGGCCGGCGAGCGTGCAGGAGCAGCTCGCGACGCTGCGCAAGGAGCTGAACACCCTGGTCGCGATGCACCACCACCGCACCAAGAAGCCGCACGGCAAGATCCACAACCAGCTCCGCGAGTACTGCGGCGGCCCGCCGACCGCGATGGCGTCGATCGAGCAGCTCGAAGAGCGCATCGCGACTTTGCGCTCCTGGTAGGGCGCTGGTCGGGGGAGGGGCGCTGCCCGGTGGTGGCGCTGCCCGGCTTGGCGCGCCGCCCGGCGCGGTAGCGCTGCCCGGCTTGAGGCGCCGCCCGGCGCGGTAGCGCTGCCCGGCTTGGGGCGCTTCGGCTTGAGGCGCAGCCCGTGGCGCCAACCGGCCAGGGCGGGGAATCGACCCGCGACCGCGGCCGGACTCCGCGCCGCGCGGGTCCCGCCGCAGGCGTTCCGGGGCTGCCGGGCGCCGCCCGCGCGTGCCCGCCCCGCGCTCCCACCCCCCCTGCCCGTTCGGGCTTTCCGGCCCGCGTTCCGGGCAGGAACCCCTCCCGAACCGGACCGCGCCCCTCCCGGACGCCCCCTCCGCGCGGCCCCGTTCGAGTCACCCGGTGCTCCGTCCGCGCGCCCCTCCCGCGCCCCCGCCACACCCCGAATCCGGATCTCCGCGCACCCGCTGGGCCGTTCGTGTCGATGCGCTCGCACCGGTCGCCGTTCATCACGCCTGGTGCTTTACTGCTGCATTCGGCGTAACGCCATGTCCGTTCGGTTACACCTCCGTTAGCGCTTCGTGTCTCTTGACCGATCTAGTGTGCTTCCGGTCACCGGCCTTCCGGACATACGTTGTGCGCCACAACATTTTCTGCCCGCCGGCAGACACAGCGCAGTGAAAGGGATGGCGGATGCGGACCAAGAGCCTCGCCCTCATCGCCGTTGGCACGGGTCTCGCCGTGGCCATGACGGCGTGCGGCGCCAACACCTCCTCGGGTGGCAGCACGACCTCGGACACCAACTCGGCCAGCGGATCGGGTGGCGAGAAGGTCGGCGTCATCCTCCCGGAGACGAAGTCCTCCGCCCGCTGGGAGGGCTTCGACAAGCCCCTGCTGGAGAAGGCGCTCAAGGCCGAGGGCCTGGACCCCGACATCCAGAACGCCCAGGGCGACGTGCAGAAGTTCTCCACCCTCGCCGACGGCATGATCAACGCGGGCGTCAAGGTGCTGATCATCGCCACGCCCAACAGCGAGATCGGCGCGACCGTGGCCAAGAAGGCCGAGGCGCAGGGCATCCAGGTCATCGACTACGACCGCCTCAACCTCGGCGGCAGCTCGAAGTACTACGTGTCCTTCGACAACGTCAAGGTCGGCGAGCTGCAGGGCGAGGGCCTGGTCGCGGGCCTGAACGCGCTCGCCCCCGGCAAGAAGGGCGCCGAGGTCATCGAGATCGAGGGCGCGCCCACCGACAACAACGCCACGCTCTTCTACAACGGCCAGCAGAACGTGCTCAAGCCGAAGTACGCCTCGGGCGACCTGAAGCTGGTGCAGTCCCAGCCCATCGACGACTGGGACAACCAGAAGGGCGGCACCACCTTCGAGCAGATCCTCACCGCCAACGGCCAGAAGGTCGACGGCGTCGTGGCCGCCAACGACGGGCTCGCCGGCGCGGTCATCACCGTGCTGAAGAAGTTCGGCCTCAACGGCAAGGTCCCGGTCACCGGCCAGGACGCCACCCCCGAGGGCCTGCAGGCCGTGCTGCGCGGCGACCAGTACATGACCGTCTTCAAGCCGATCGACGAGGAGGCGGGCGCCACCGCCAAGCTCGCCGCCGCGCTCGCCAAGGGCGACACCGCCGCCGCCGACAAGCTCGCCTCCGGCACGGTCAACGACCCCAAGGGCAACCGCGACGTCAAGTCGGTCCTGCTCACCGCCCAGCTGATCACCAAGGACAAGGTGAAGACCGTGGTCGACGCGGGCTTCGTCAAGGCCTCCGAGATCTGCGTCGCCGACACCACCGCGGTCTGCGCCGAGCTCGGCATCAAGTAGCCCCACCCAGCAAGCCCACGCGCGCGCCGAAGGCGGGGCGTCCCCTGAACGGGGGACGTCCCGCCCGAGGCGGGCCAGCACCGTGAGGACTCAAGCAGTGAGCGAGCCGATTCTCGAACTGCGCGGCGTCAACAAGAGCTTCGGACCCGTGCACGTGCTCCACGACATCGACTTCACCGTTCGCGCAGGCGAGGTCACCGCGCTCGTCGGCGACAACGGCGCGGGCAAGTCGACCCTGGTCAAGTGCATCGCAGGCATCCACCCCACCGATTCCGGCGACCTGCTGTTCAAGGGCGAGCCGGTCACCGTCACCGGCCCGCGCGACGCGGCGGCGCTCGGCATCGAGGTCGTCTACCAGGACCTCGCGCTGTGCGACAACCTGGACATCGTCCAGAACATGTTCCTCGGCCGCGAGCGCGGGAAGTTCGGCACGCTCGACGAGGCCGACATGGAGCAGGCCGCGCGCAAGACCCTCACCTCGCTGTCCGTGCGCACCGTGAAGTCCGTGCGCACCCAGGTCTCCTCGCTGTCCGGCGGGCAGCGGCAGACCGTCGCCATCGCCAAGGCGGTGCTGTGGGACAGCAAGGTCGTGCTGCTGGACGAGCCCACCGCCGCGCTCGGCGTCGCGCAGACCCGGCAGGTGCTCGACCTGGTCCGCAGGCTCGCCGAGCAGGGCCTGGGCGTGGTGCTGATCAGCCACAACATGAACGACGTCTGCGAGGTCGCCGACCGCATCGCCTGCCTCTACCTGGGGCGGATGGCAGCCGAGGTCAGCACCAAGGAGGTCACGCACGGCCAGGTGGTCGAGCTGATCACCGCGGGCCGCTCCGGCGACCTGGGCATCGCCCGAGCCGAGAGCGCGACCATCTGATGGCCAGCGACACCAGCCGCCCCGAGGCGGCGGACCCCGATCCCCGCCCGCGTGAGGACCCGAGCATGACCAACACCACCGCGGAGAAGGCCGGCCCGGACGGCGGCGCCATCTCCGACTTCGGCATCGACACCACCTCCCGGTCCACCGGCGAGGCCGTCCGCGACTACTTCGCGCGGCTGCGCGGCGGCGAGCTCGGCTCGCTGCCCGCCCTCCTCGGGCTGGTCGTGCTGCTGATCGTCTTCAGCTCGCTGTCCGACTCCTTCCTGACCCTGGGCAACATCGCGAACCTGCTCGCGCAGGGCGCGGGCGTCACGATCATCGCCATGGGCCTGGTGTTCGTGCTGCTGCTGGGCGAGATCGACCTGTCCGCGGGCACCGCGTCCGGCGTCACCGCCTCGGTCATGGCGCTGCACCTGGTCAAGGGCGGCAACCTCATGGGCGGCATGGGGGACACGGTGTTCTACGTGTTCTGCGGCCTGCTCGCGCTCGCCGTCGTGCTCGCCGCCCTCATGCGCATCTGGGCGGGCGCCGCGCTCTCCGCCGTCGCGCTGGCGATCGCCGCGATCGGCGTGCCCGCCAACCCGTGGGTGGAGATGCTGCTCGCGGTCTGCGTCGGCGCGGCCATCGGCTGCATCACCGGGTTCCTGGTCGCCCGCGTCGGCATCCCGTCGTTCGTGGTGACCCTGGCGCTGTTCCTGGCCTGGGGCGGCGTGATCCTGCAGTTCATCGGCCAGGGCGGCACGCTCGGCCTCAACGACGACGTGCTGTTCAAGGTGGCCAACGGCAACCTCGACACCACCGGCAGCTGGGTGCTGTTCGTGCTCGCCGCGGGCGGGTTCTCGGCCGTGGTGCTGGGCAAGCACTTCTCCCGGCTGCGCAGGGGGCTCGTCGCGGGCCCCACCCCGCTGGTGCTGGTCAGGGTCGGGCTGGTCGTCGTGCTCGGCGCCGCCGCCACCTACGCGCTCACCCTCAACCGCTCGGTCAGCGACCTGGTCGTCATCCAGGGCGTGCCGTACGTGGTGCCGATCGTGCTGGTGCTGCTGGTGATCGGCACGTTCGTGCTCGACCGCACCCGCTACGGCAGGCACGTGTACGCGGTGGGCGGCAACCAGGAGGCGGCCCGGCGCGCGGGCATCAACGTGCCGCAGATCCGGATGAGCGTGTTCGTCATCGCCTCCAGCGCGGCGGCCATCGGCGCGATCGTCTACTCGTCCAAGGTCGGGTCCGTCGACCCGAACGCGGGCGGCGGCAACACGTTGCTACTGTCGGTCGGTGCGGCGGTCATCGGCGGTACCTCCCTGTTCGGCGGCAAGGGCCGCCTGCGGGACGCTGTCATCGGCGGCGCCGTGCTCGCCACCATCACCAACGGCATGGGCCTGCTCAAGCAGCCCGCGGCCGTGGTGTTCATCGTGACCGGACTGGTCCTGCTGCTCGCCGCGAGCGTCGACGCGCTGTCCCGGCGCCGAGCGGCGGCGTCCCCGCGCTGACGTGACCACCCCCACCGCGGGTGCCCGGCCGGACGAGGTCCGCAGGCACAACCGCACCGCGCTGCTGCGCAGGCTGCACGTCGACGGACCGTCCACCAGGGCCGAGCTGGCGGCTGAGCTGGGGCTCAACCGCAGCACGATCAAGGCGCTGGTGGACGGCCTCGCCGAGTCCGGTGTGGTCGCCGAGCGGGTCCCGGCGCAGCGCTCCGGGGCCGGGCGGCCGTCGCTGCTGGTGCTGCCGCAGCCCACCGCCGCCGTGGTGCTCGCGGTGGACGTGCGCGTCGAGCAGGTCGCGATGGGCGTCATCGGCCTGGGCGGTGACATCCTCGGCCGCGACTCGTGGAACCTGCACCACCGCTCCCGCCAGCCCGCCGAGGTCATCACGCACATCGCCGACTCGGCGAAGCTGCTGGCCGACGAGCTGGACGTCACCCCGGTCGCGGTCGGCGTCTCGGTGCCGGGCGTGGTGCGGCGCTCGGACGGGCTCGTGCACGAGGCGCCCAACCTGCACTGGACCGAGGTGGAGCTGGGCGAGCGCCTGGAGGCGGTGCTGAAGGCGCCCGTCCAGGTCGGCAACGACGCCGAGCTGGGCGCGCTGGCCGAGCACCTGCGGGGCGCGGCGCGCGGGGCGTCGGACGTCGTCTACATCTCCGCCGACGTGGGCGTCGGCGGAGGGGTGATCTCGTCGGGGCACCCGCTGCGCGGCGCGGGCGGGTACGTCGGCGAGCTGGGGCACATGCTGGTCCGGCCCGACGGGCGCACCTGCTACTGCGGGTGCCGGGGCTGCTGGGAGACCGAGGTCGGCGAGTCGGCGCTGTGCCGCGCGCTGGCCCTGCCCGAGGACGCGCCGCGCGGGGCGGTGGTCGCCGAGCTGCGCTCGCTGGCGGCCGACCCGTCCTCCGTGGAGCACCGGCTCGGCGAGTTCGCCGAGTGGCTCGCGCTCGGGCTGGTCACGGTGGTCAACATGTTCGGGCCGGAGCTGGTGGTGCTGGGCGACCTGCTCGCCGTGCTGCCGGACGCGGTCGTGGACCGGGTGCGGGCGGTGGTGCGCGAGCGCAGCCTGGTCAGCCGGGCCATCGGCGGCACCAGGATCACCAGCTCACCGCTGGGGCGCGACGCGAAGCTGATCGGCGCGGCGGAACTGGCGTTCGAGCCGGTGCTCGGCCTGGTCTGACCGCCGCCCGCGCGGGTCCTGTTCGGACTTCCCGGAGCCGGACCGCGCCGTGCCGGATTCCCGTGCTGGATCTCCCGCGCTGGATCTCCGCAGCGGACTTCCCGGAGCCGGATCTCCCGGCGCCGCACACGCTTCCGGGCTCCGCGCACCACGATTCGCCGGTGCCGCAAACGTTGTCGCCCCGCGAGCGCGGCGTTCCACTGACAGCCCAAGGACTTCCGGTCCACGCGCTCGGGCGAGCCGCCCGCTCCGCGCGTCCACCGACGACGCGACCACGTCCGGCCGCGCCCCTGCCTGACCCGCGCCTCTTCCGCGCCGCGGCGACGGATCGGCGTCCGGGACCTGTTCCCGCGTTCTCCCGCTCCGAGGACCCCTGCACCGTCCGAATGGGCCCCGCGACCGGAGGACGGCGGTCCCCCGGATGCAGGGGAGCGGGGCCCAGCGCGGCTTTCCCACCGCGTCGAACCCCGCCCCGGACGGCTTGGGTGTCAGGGCCGCCTGTTCGGCGGCCCACCGGATCAGCCCTGCTGCAGCTCGGCAGCGAGCTCGCGCAGCTTCGTGCTGTGCTCGCGGGCGTGGTGCCCGCAGAACAGCAGCTCGCCCCCGGAGGGGAGCACGGCGCGAACCTGGGCAGCGGCCCCGCAGCGGTCGCAGCGGTCGGCAGCGGTCAACGCGGGGCGGGTGAGCGTAGTAGTCATGGAAATCTCCCTCCGTCCCGGCACCGGGGATCGGTGCCTCACACCTAGCTGCGACCAACGCCGCACCTGGCTGGCGCGTGGTGTTCGCTTGCTTCCACTCTTGCAGACGCACGGGCGTAAGTCAGTGTTCCCTGGGCCGTGGCGACCCGCGTCACTCCCACTCTTACCCGCGCCATCCGGTGTTCGAACCCGCGTCACCACCGGTTCGGCACCCCTGCGATCACTTTCCGCTGTCAGGCCACCACGCCTGGACCAGCCGCAACGGGGCCGGGAGGCCCAGCACTGCTCCGGAAGGAGGTTTCTGCGGGGCTGACCGTGTGATGGGTCGCACACACGTCCGCCGAGAGCGAACATGCCCCGCAGGGCCCACGATCCGGGCGGAACGCGTCCCCCGCACCAACGGCAGCTCCACGCGGGACGGCACCGAACGGTGGTGTGATGTGCGTCTCTTTCGCAGTGCGGGACTGGTCGCCGGTCACTGCGGGAAACCGGGTGACGACTGCGGGATGTGTCCCGCACGGAAGGGGAGATGTGCGCCCAGCGCACCTGATCGCGCCCGTCGTGACCGCCATCGTCCTGTCGGCCTGCGGAACCGGGGGCGACCCCGGACCCACCGCGCTACCGGACGCTCCCGGCGGAGCCTCCGTGCCGAGGGCGTCGGGACGTCGGGGGTGAGCGCGAACCTGAGCGCTGACCCGAGCACGACGGCGCCGGACGACGCCTGCACCCCGGAGCAGCTCACCGTGACTGCGGCCGAACGGCGGGCGCCGGTCGCCGACGAGACCCTCTTCGTCATCCGGTTCACCCCCGGCGAGGGCGTCACCTGCGCCCTGCGGGGCGCGCCTGAGGACCTGGAGTTCCTCGACGCGGGCGGCAACGCCCTGCCCGGCTGCCAGGGCGGTTCCCGCGAGCACGCCTGGCCCGCCCCCGTCACCGGCCCGGTGCCCGTCGCCCCGATCGGCGACGAGGTCGGCTGAGCCCCCCCGGAACGCCGGAGGGCCCGCACCCCGTGGGTGCGGGCCCTCCCGCGGCGCGGCCGGGCGGACCGCCCGGCTCCGCCCCTGCCTAGTCCAGGTAGTCGCGCAGCACCTGCGAGCGCGACGGGTGGCGCAGCTTGGACATCGTCTTCGACTCGATCTGCCG
>NZ_JBQGCX010001514.1:0-2174 GCF_052038725.1 Actinosynnema sp. | reverse complement strand
GTCGGTGAGCAGCCGGTGGAACAGCAGGTTCAGCTCGAAGCAGATGCCGCCCCGCCCGGCCGTGACGAGCCCGTCGAAGGTCGCGTCCACGTCCAGGTCGGCGAGGTTGTCGGGAACGGGACCGTCCTGAGTGGCGGCGGCGGTGTTGTCGTAGTGCAGCGCCCGCAGGTGGGCGCGGTGCAGCGCGGTCAGCGCGGCCCGGTCGGGGCGGGTGACCTCGACGCCGAGCCGGGCCAGGTAGGTGTTGGTGTCGTACACGTCAGACCGTCCCGCTGGGGTGGGGCGCGCGCAGCGCGGCGCGCAGGTGGGCGGACAGCGCCCTCGGGGTCGGCTCCTCGTAGACCGCGGCGGCGGTGACGCGCACGCCGGTGCGCTCGGCCAGCAGGTTGCGCAGCTCGACGGCGGTGAGCGAGGTGAACCCGGTGTCCCAGAAGGGCTCGTCCGGGTCGACGGACTCCGGCCCCCGGTGGCCGAGGACGGTGGCGGTGGCGGCGCGCACGAGCGTCAGCAGCAGCTCCGGCAGCTCGTGGTCGGCGGCCCCGCGCAGCCGATCGACCGGGTCCGGGGCGACCTCGGCGCGGGCGCTCCTGCGCCGCACGGGCACGAGCTGGCGCAGCAGCGGCGGCACGTCCGCGTCCTGCGGCGTCGCGGCCAGGCTCAGCGGCGCCAGCAGCGGGCGGCCGTCGGCGAGGGCGGCGTCGAACAGGGCTGTGGCCTCGGCGTCGTCCAGCGGGTGCAGCCCGGCGCGGGAGGCGTCGACCCCGGCGGCCATGCCGGAGCGCCACGGCCCCCAGGCCAGGGAGAGCGAGTGCAGCCCCGCCGCCCGCCGTCGTGCGGCCAGGCCGTCCAGGAAGGCGTTCGCCGCCGCGTAGTTGGCCTGGCCGGGGGTGCCGAGCACGCCCGCCGCCGAGGAGAACAGCACGAACAGCGTCGTGGTGCCGTCGCGGGTCAGCTCGTCCAGGTGGGCGGCCACCAGCGCCTTGGGCGCCAGCACGGCGTCCAGCCGGGCGGGGGTGAGGGCGGACAGGACGCCGTCGTCCAGGACGCCCGCGGTGTGCACGACGCCGCCGGGTCGGAGCTCGGCGAACAGCGCGGCGAGCGCGGCCCGGTCCGAGAG
The DNA here is from genome assembly GCF_052038725.1 of Actinosynnema sp. Taxonomy (NCBI): domain Bacteria; kingdom Bacillati; phylum Actinomycetota; class Actinomycetes; order Pseudonocardiales; family Pseudonocardiaceae; genus Actinosynnema; species Actinosynnema sp. The sequence goes on along the minus strand of NZ_JBQGCX010001514.1, from coordinate 1,057 downwards.
GTCGGCGGCGACCAGGTGGGCGCGCGCGCCGAGTCCCGCGAGGTCGGCGGCCAGTTCGGGCGCGCCGGGCGCGGCGGGGCCGCGCCTGCTGGCGAGCACGAGGGTCCGCACTCCCCCGGCGGCCAGGTGGCGGGCCAGGGTGGAGCCGAGCGCGCCCGTGCCGCCGGTGATCAGGACGGTGTCGGGGAGGGCGCGCACGCCGTCGTGGCGGGGCGCGGTGCGGCGCAGGCGCGGCACGCGGAGCGACCCGTCGCGGACGACCACCTCGGGTTCCCGCGTGGTGGGCGGCGGTTCGGGGCCGTCGCCGTCTTGGACGACGAGCAGGATCCGGCCGGGTTCCTCGGCCTGCGCGGACCGCACCAGGCCGCGCACGGCGCACTGCCACGGGTCGTCGGGGCGGTCGGTGCGCACGACCAGGCGGGGCGCGTCGCTCGCGGCGAAGCGCTGGAGCACGTCGAGCGCCTCGGCGGGTGTGGCCCCGCGCAGGTCAGCGGACAGGGCGGTGGACATGGCGGTGGACGGGCCGGGGGGCGCGGGGGCGGCCAGGGGGACCTCGACGACCTCGAACAGCGACCCCCGCGTGACGGCGCGCGGGGACGCCGCCGCTCGGGTGACACCCCCCACCGACACGACCGGGTCGCCCGCGCCGTCGACCGCCAAGAGCGGCGAGGTCCCGCGCACCCGCAGCGCGGTCGCCCCGGTGGCGTGCAGGACGACGTCGGCGCAGCGGGCGGGGTGCGGCAGCAGCGCCTCCCAGAGCGCGGGGTGCAGGCCGAAGCCGTCGGGCGCGGCGCCGTCGGGCAGCACGAGCTCAGCGCCCGGCCCCGGTCCGGCTGCGGGCGGGGCGGACCGCGCACCGTTGGTCGCTGCCGCCGGGGTGCCGGCCCCGTGGGGCAAGGACGCGCCATTGGCTCCCGCCGCCGGGACATCAGCCCCAGCGGGCGGCCACGCGCCATTGGTCCCCACCGCGAGCGCCTCGGAGTCGTGCGGTAGCGGTTCCGGGTGGCCCGCCGGGGCGAGCACGCCCGTCGCGTGCCCGGTCCAGGCGGGCTCGTCG
>NZ_JBQGCX010001513.1:0-2181 GCF_052038725.1 Actinosynnema sp. | reverse complement strand
CCACGACCAGGTCGGCGCGCATCCCGGCCACCTCGAACGCCGCGCAGATCCCGGCGATGCGGCGCAGCTCGGCGTCCGGCAGCGCCACGGACGGCAGCGCGGCGCGGGCCTGCGCGATGCGGGCCGCGAGCGCGGCGTCCTCGGCCTCCCAGGCCTTCGCGAACCCGGCGGGGTCGGCCTCGTAGGCCAGGCGGCGGCGGATCACCTCGGCGCGGGTGGGCACGTCGCGGGCCGCCTTGACCGCCACGGTCAGGCCGAACCGGTCGAGCAGCTGCGGGCGCAGCTCGCCCTCCTCCGGGTTCATCGTGCCCACCAGCAGGAACGACGCCGGGTGCGACACCGAGACGCCCTCGCGCTCGACGTGGGCCCGGCCCATGGCCGCCGCGTCGAGCAGCAGGTCGACGAGGTGGTCCTGCAGCAGGTTGACCTCGTCCACGTAGAGCACGCCCCGGTGGGCGGCGGCCAGCAGGCCGGGCTGGTAGGCGCGGACGCCCTCGGTGAGGGCGCGCTCCAGGTCCAGCGAGCCGATCAGCCGGTCCTCGGTGGCGCCGACCGGCAGCTCGACCAGGCGGGCCGGGCGGTGCTCGGCGGCGGGGTCGGTCCCAGGGGCGCCTGCGGGGTGCGGGCCGTCCGGGCAGTCGGCGTCCACGCCGGGCTCGCAGCCGAAGCGGCAGCCGGGGACGACGGCGAGGTCGGGCAGCAGCGCGGCGAGCGCGCGCACCACCGTCGACTTGGCCGTGCCCTTCTCGCCCCGCACCAGCACCCCGCCCACACCGGGGTGCACGGCGTTCAGGAGCAGTGCCAAGCGGAGGTCGTCGTGCCCTACGACGGCGGAAAAGGGGAAGCGCGCGCCCATGCGGCGGTGTCCTTCCTCGGGTGTCCACGCCCGTGTCCGGTCCAAGCGATCGGGGGTCGAGTTCCTGACTCCCGGTTCTGACGCCGGTCACAGTGGCGGGACCGCGCCGGATTCGCACCGGCTTCCTCGCGCACCCCTCGCTACAGCCTGGGCATCGTCGCATCCCGCACGGGCTGGGCCAAGCGCGCGGACCGCGGTGTGGGTGATCTCGCAGCGCGTGGCCGCCGCTCCCCCGCGGCCACGCGCCCCCGGCGGCTAGGCGGACGTGAGCGGCTAGGCGGACGTGAGCGGCAGCGGGAAGGTCACGCCGGTCAGCTCCTCGGAGACGGTCCACAGCCTGCGGGCCAGTTCCGCGTCCTGCGCCGCCCTGGACCGGCCGACCAGCTTCGGCGCGCCCTTGCCCAGCGCCCCGCTCGGCCCGGAGAACGCGTTGCCGGGGACGGTGGCGAGCGCCGCGTGCAGGGTCGCCTGCGCGCCGCCCTCGTCGGTCTGGCCGACCGCCCGCACACCGGCGTTGACGAGCCGGTTCAGCGGGTTGTCCCCGCCCTGCGCGCGGAACAGGTTGGTCGCGGCGAGGCCGGGGTGGGCGCTGGTGGCCAGCACCGGGGAGCCGACGGCGGTGAGCCTGCGCTGGAGCTCGGCGCTGAACAGCAGGTTCGCGAGCTTGGACTGGCCGTAGGCGGCCATGGCGCGGTAGGGCTTGCGCTCCCAGTTCAGGTCGACGAAGTCGATCTTCCCGACCCGGTGCGCGCCCGACGACACGGTGACCACGCGCCCGGTGATCCTCGGCAGCAGCAGGTTCGTCAGCGCGAAGTGGCCGAGGTGGTTGGTGCCGAACTGGGACTCGAAGCCGTCGGCGGTGCGGCTGAGCGGCGGGGTCATCAGGCCGGCGTTGTTGATCAGCAGGTCGACCGGGTCGCCGAAGCCGTCGGCGAACGCCCGGACCGAGGCCAGGTCCGCCAGGTCCAACTCGCGGACCTCGGTGCTCCCCGGCATGGTCGAGGCGGCTTCCCTCCCCTTGGCGGGGCTGCGCACGGCGAGCACCACGCGCGCGCCCCTGGCCGCGAGGACGCGGGCGGTGACGCGGCCGATGCCGCTGTTGGCCCCGGTGACGACGGCGGTGCGGCCGGTCAGGTCGGGGAGGTCCGAGGCAGAGAATGTAGTCACAGACAACAATGTAGCCACCGACAACACAATCGGCAACCGGCAGCCCGTTAACCTGGTGCCCGTGACCGCCGACGACCGCCCTTATCACCACGGGAGGCTCCGCGAGGCCCTGCTCGACGCCGCCTGGCGCAGCGTGCGGGAGCACGGCGCGGAGCAGC
>NZ_JBQGCX010001512.1:0-1623 GCF_052038725.1 Actinosynnema sp. | reverse complement strand
GGGGGCGGCGGGGGGCGCGGGGGGGGTCTGCGGGGGGAGGGCGCGCCGCGGGGGCGGGGCGGTGTGGTCGAGCGGGGCCAGGCGGGTGGGCAGCAGGACCGGGTCGGCCGCGGTGAGCGCGGCGTCGAGCAGGGCGGTCGCGTCCGACTCGGCCAGCGGGAGCAGGTTCCCGGTCGGGGCGTCCCACGGGCCCCAGGCCAGCGAGACCACCGGGTCGCCCGCGTCCGCGCGGCGGGCCGCGAAGGCATCCAGGAACGCGCCCGCGACCGCCTGGTCCACCCGGCCGATGCCGCCGACCGTGCCGGAGGCGGACGAGCAGAGCACGAACGCCTCCAGGTCGAGGTGCCTGGTCAGCTCGTGCAGCAGCAGGGTTCCGGCGACGGCGGGGTCGGGGGTGGTGGGCTCGGCGCTGCGGGTGGTGGCGCTGCGGGTGGTGGCGCTGCCGCCGGGGACCGCCGCCGCGTGGACGACGGCGGTGAGCGGCTGCTCGTCCGGGAGCTGCGCCAGCAGCGCGGCCACGGCGGGGCGGTCGGTGACGTCGCAGGCCACGACGGTCACGGCCGCGCCCTCGGCGGTCAGCTCGGCGACCAGCGCGGTGGTGTCGGGGTGGTTCGGGCCGGTGTGGCTGGCCAGGACCAGGTGCTCGGCGCCGGAGCGGGCCAGGTGGGCGGCGAGCGCGCGGCCGACCGCGCCGGTGCCGCCGGTGACCAGGACCGTGCCGCGCCACCGGGGTGCGGCGGCGGTGGCGGGGACTCGGGTGAGGCGGGCGGCGTGCGCCCGCCCGTCCCGCAGGAGCAGTTGGGGTTCGCCCGTGGCGACGGCGGCGGACACGGCGGTGAGGTCGGGGTCGTCCGCGTCGACCAGGACGAACCGGCCGGGGTGCTCGGACTGGGCGGCCCGCAGCAGCCCCCACAGGGCGGCGCCCGCGAGGTCGGCGGCTCCGGGACCGACCGCGCCGCTGGTCAGGACGACGAGGCGGGTGTCGGCGCGCTCGGGGTCGGCGACCCAGTCGCGGACCCGGCCCAGGGCCTGCGCCGTGAGGTCGCGGACGGCGTCCTCGGTGGTGGTCGCGGTGGTGCGCGGCGACCAGACCACCGGGTCGGTGACGGGAGCGGCGAGGGCGACGGGACGCCACTCCAGGCGGAGCAGGTCACCGGGCAGGCGGAGCAGGTCACCGGGCGGGCGGGGCGGTTCCCCGGTGGCGGGCGAGGGCTCGACGGCGGGTGAGGGCTCGCTGGCGGGCGAGGGCTCGACGGCGGGCGAGGACTCGGTAGCGGGCAGGGACTCGCCAGCGAGCGAGGGCTCGGCGGGCAGGGGCGCGGCGGGCAGGGGCTCGACGGGCAGGGGCGCGGCGACGGGCAGGGGCTCAGCTGCGGGCAGGGCCTCAACGGGTGGCAGGGGCTGCTCGGTCTCGGTCCAGGGGGTCGGGTGGTGGCGCTGGAACGGGTAGGTGGGCAGCTCCACGGGGCGCGGGTGCTGCCCGGCGAAGACCGCGTCCCAGTCGACGTGCGCGCCGTCGCCGTGCCGGTGGCCGAGCGCGGACATCAGCCGGTGCCGGTCGCCGTCGTCGGGGGGAGGCGCCGCGGGGTCCGGTTCCCCCGCGGTCGCGCGGGCGGTCGGGCC
>NZ_JBQGCX010001511.1:0-2736 GCF_052038725.1 Actinosynnema sp. | reverse complement strand
CGCAGCCCGGCCAGCACCGCCGGGAGCGCGCTCTCGTTGTGCACCACCAGACCCGTCGTCGCCGGGGGCAGCTCGGTCAGCGTGCGCAGCACGTCCGGTTCGGTCGCCAGGGTCGTCACGGACACCCCGCGCCGCATCGCCGCCGCGCTGAACCCGGCGACCGTGCGGTGCGCGAACGCGGTTTCCCTGCGGTACACCGGTTTCGGCGAGCCGAGCAGGGCGACCGAGCGGTGGCCCAGGTCGGCCAGGTGGTCCAGACACAGCGCGCCCGCGGCGGTGAAGTCCAGGTCCACGCAGGTCAACCCGGTGGGGTCCACGGGGAAGCCGATGAGGACCGACGGGCGTCTGAGCTCCTGCAGCACGGCCAGCCGCTCGTCGTGCATCTCCACGTCCATGACCAGCACGCCGTCGACCCTGCGCTGCTCCAGCACCGCCCGCAGCTCCTCCGGGCCCTCGTCCGCCGTCACCAGCAGCACGTCCAACCCGTGGCCCCGCGCGGCTTCCGCGATCGCGCCGACGAAGCGCATCACCACCGGCAGGTCCATGCCCGCGCGCAGCGGCAGCGCCAGCGCGATCACGTCGGTCCGCTCGGCGCGCGCGGCGGGGATGAGGGAGTAGCCGAGCGTGCGCACGCTCTCCTCCACCTTCGCGCGCGTCCCGGCGGAGATGGACCTCTTGCCCGACAAGGCGTATGACACGGTGCTCGGCGCGACGCCAGCGTGCGCCGCCACCTCGGCGATCGTGACCAACGCACCCTCCTAGTACCTCACTGTACGGAGTGCCCTGATTGCCGCAGGTTACGTGCTGCCGCACTCCTGCGGACGCCCCCGGCCCCGGCGCGGGGCCGGGGGCCGCTGCGCCGTTCGGATCACCGGTACCGGGGCGTGTCGTCGAATTCGAGTCGAATTCGTCGAACAACGCGCGAGCTGTGTCGAACGGTGGGTGAACGGGGTTACGCCGTTGACGTGCGGCGGACATTTTCGTAATACTTTGTTCGCACTTCTGGAAAGCGTTCACGGATATGAACCGGACAGGTTGAGGAAGGCGCTTTCGCAATGCGGATCCCGAGGTATGCGCTGGTGCTTTCCTGCGTGCTGGCCGGGCTGGTCGCCCCGCCCGCCCTCGCAGGTCACGACCCTGACGCCGCAGTTCACGACCCCTCCCGGCAGGTGCTTCAGCCCGGTGACGGCTGGGGTTCGGCGGGCAGCGGGACCACCGGCGGTTCCGCCGCGAGCACCGCGGTGGTCGTGCGAACAGCCGCCGAGTTGCGCGCGGCACTGGCCGCTCCCGCGCCCCGGATCGTCAAGATCGAGGGGGTGATCGACGTCAGCGGGAACTGCGCATCGTACGAAACCGGCGGGTATTCGTTAAAGGCCTACCTGGAGGCTTACGACCCCGCTGTCTGGGGGCGCGACCGGGAGCCGTCCGGGCCACTGGAGGACGCGCGCGCCGCTTCGGCCAAGCGGCAGGCCGAAGCGATCCGGTTCGACGTCGGCTCCGACACCACCCTCATCGGCAACGGCCCCGGCGCGGGCATCACCGGCGGGAACCTGCGGATCGCCAATGCCCGCAACGTGATCGTCCGGCACCTCACCTTCCGCGACACCAGCGACTGCTTCCCCCAGTGGGACCCGACCGACACGGCCGTGGGCAACTGGAACTCCGAGTACGACTCGGTCGGCGTGATCGGCTCCACGAACGTCTGGGCCGACCACAACACCTTCACCGACCAGCCCAACCCGGACAGCTCGGCGCCGGTCCACTTCGACCGCCCGTTCCAGCGCCACGACGGCCAGCTCGACATCACCAACGGCTCCGACCTGGTCACGGTGTCCCGCAACCGGTTCGAGGACCACGGCAAGACCATGCTGATCGGCTCCTCCAACTCCTCCACCGTCGACCCCGGCAAGCTGCGCGTCTCCGTGCACCACAACGTGTTCGCCAACGTGGAGGAGCGCGCGCCCCGCGTGCGGTTCGGCAAGGTGCACGTCTACAACAACCGCTACGAGCCCGGCGCGACCCACGTCTACACCTGGGGCGCGGGCGTGCAGTCGCAGCTCTACGTGCAGAACAACCACGTGAGGCTGCCCAAGGGCGTCGGAGCGGACGAGCTGCTCTACAACTGGGGCGGCACCGCCGTCACCGCCAAGGGCAACCTGGTCGACGGCCGCCCCACCGACGTCGTCGCCGCCTTCAACGCCGCCAACCCGGACAAGCGGCTCGCCCCCGACGCGGGCTGGACCCCGGAGTTCACCAGGGGCCTCGAACCCGCGCACCGGGTCCGCGACCTGGAGGCGGGCGCGCGCCAGGCGGAGCTCGTCGTCGGCAAGGGGCCCGGCGCCCACCGGACCGTGCAGTCCGCGATCGACGCCGCCCCCGCGTTCGGCACGATCACCGTGCAGAAGGGCCGCTACCGCGAGGTCGTCAAGGTCCCGGCGGCCAAGCGCGGCCTGACCCTGCGCGGCGCCACCGGGCGCGCCTCCGACGTCGTGATCGACTTCGACAACGCCAGCGGCACCAAGAAGCCCGACGGCACCACCCACGGCACCACGGGCAGCGCCACCGCGACCATCGAGGCCGCCGACTTCACCGCGCGGGACCTGACCTTCAGCAACTCCTTCGACCGCGCGGAGCACCCGGAGATCACCGCCACCCAGGCCGTCGCGGTCAAGGCCACCGGCGACCGGCAGCTCTACGACCGGGTCACCTTCCTCGGCCACCAGGACACCCTCTACG
>NZ_JBQGCX010001510.1:0-2371 GCF_052038725.1 Actinosynnema sp. | reverse complement strand
CCGTCCGAGCCGATCGCCTCGTGGACCATGAGCCACTGGTCCTTGCCTGCGATCTTGTAGATGTTGGCCGCCTCGAACAGCCGGTTGCGGTTGCTGTCCTGCATGGCGATCACCGTGTTGGTGAAGCCGTTGGGGAACTGGGCGAGGCTGGTCTCCGAGCGGTACAGGTGGCCGTTGTCGTCCGAGGAGAACAGGTGGCACTTGGCCGTGTCGCAGACGGTCCAGAAGTCGACCCAGTAGCCGTTGCCGATGTTGTCCCGGATGATCTGCGGCATCCCGTTCGCGTAGAAGTTCCTCGGCGCGGACCAGGACGCGGGGTTCTCGATGTCGGCGGTCGTCGAGTACGAGGCGTTGGAACCGGTCTGGTACACCAGGTACCACAGGCGTTGCGGGGCGAAGTAGAACACCTGCGGCGCGGCCCGGTAGCCCGTGCCGATCCCGGAGCGGTCCAGGTAGTAGTGCGGGGCGGACGCGGCCTGGGACCAGTCGGTGAAGCTGGTGTGCACGAGGTTGTAGCCGTTGGTGTAGACCGAGGCGAACACGTGGTAGCGGCCGTTGTGGCGCACCACGCTGGGGTCCTTGACGGAGACCGTGGCGTGCGAGGAGTCGGGCTTGGGTCCGATCAGCGCGCCGCTGGAGGACCACCGGAAGCTGCTCGGCAGCGAGCCGCCCGGTTGCTGCGGGGTCGTGGTGGTGGGCGGCGTGGTGGTCGGGGGCGTGCTGGTCGTGGGCCCGACTCCTCCCGTGCACGTGGTTCCGTTGAGGCTGAACGAGGTCGGGTCGGGGTTCGACCCGGTGGAGGTCGCGTTGAACCCGAACTCGACGCGGCCCCCGGTGGGGATGGCGGCGTTGTAGGAGGCGTTGCGGGCGCTCACCTGGCCGCCGGACTGGGACACCTCGGCGTTCCAGGCCTGCGCGACCTGCTGGCCCGAGCCGTAGGTCCAGGTGAGCGTCCAGCCGTCGACGGCGTCACCGAGGTTGGTGATGGCGACGCTCGCGGTGAAACCGCCCTGCCACTGGGAGGTCGCCGCGTAGGCGATCGAGCACCCTGGCGCCGCGGCGGCCTGCGGTGAGAGGGCGGCGAGCGCGGTCACCATGGCGATCGAGGTGGTGGCCATGGCGCCGATCCGGGCCCGGCGCGGGGTGAACAGCCTTGCGAGGAGCATGGTCGCCCTTCGTCGTCGTCGACGGGTGGTCGGCGTGGCCGACCGGCAGCGGCGGGGAGCGGGCTGGTACCCCCACTTCCTGCAATCTAGCCAGGTGGTCCGGGGTGGTCAAAGCTAAAAAGGGCGGGCGCGGTTTAGCCTCCAGCGCAAAGGTTTCGCGCGCTCTTTCGGCCTGGCGCGGGTCAGAGGCGCACGCGGACGACGGTGAACGGGAGGTTCGGCTCGGCGATCTGGTACTGGAAGTTGACCACCAGCAGGTCGTCGCCGTCGAAGGCCGCGGTGGACGGGACGTCCATGCCACGGCCGTTGATCCGCCGCAGCACCGTGGCGCGCGAGTGGTCCTCGCTCAGCCGCAGGACGCTGATCTCGCCCTCCGGGTGGAACAGGCTGGTGACGCTGTAGAGGCGGTCGCCGCGCAGGAGCAGCCCGTCCGAGCCGATGTCGCCCACGCCGCCGAGGTCGATCGGGGTGATGGCTCCGGTGCTGGTGCTGATGCGGTGGAACGCACGGGAGTTGGTGTCGGCGAGCAGCACGTGGCGGCCGTCCCTGGTGACCACGAGTCCGTTGCCGTTGATGCCCTCCTCGTAGCGCACCGGGGAGTCGGTGAGGTCCACGAACGTCCTCAGTGGCTGCTCGACCTCGGGGCTCGCCAGCTCGGCGGCGGTGATCCGGTAGAGGACGGGGCGCAGCGAGTCGCTGACGTAGGCGTCGCCGTTCGGGGCGATGGCGACGTCGTTGACCAGGCCGTCGCGGGCCCCGGAGTCGAACACGTGCAGGAGCGCGCCGGTGCGGGTGCTGTGGACGAAGACCTTGCCGGTGGCGCCGCCCGCGATGACCAGCCAGCCACGGGTGATCTTCATGCCGACGGCGGTGGTGCGGCCGTGCTGACCGGCGGGCAGGAAGGGCTCCAGGGCGGGGCGGTCGACGTGGCCGCGCCAGATCGTGCCGTCGGTCGTGCCGCCGACGTAGAAGTGCGGCGTGCCCGGCTCGCGGACGAGGCCCTCCGGGTGAGCGCGGTCGCCGGGGACGACGTAGCGGGTGACGGGGTGGTGCGCGGCGGCGGGTGGTGCGGGGGCGAGCGCGGTGAGGAGCAGGGTCGCGGCGAGGAGGGCGCGGGTGGTGGTCACGGGAGGGCTCCAGGGGGTGGGAGGGGTGTCTGGTGCCAGCCAAGCGCCTCGCGGCGCGGGGTGGCAGTGGGCGCTTGT
>NZ_JBQGCX010001509.1:0-7402 GCF_052038725.1 Actinosynnema sp. | reverse complement strand
GGTGGTCGGGGACGGTCGTGCGGCGGGCGCCCATCGCGGTTCAGCCGTTCTTCTGCTTGTAGCGCTGGTGGGCGCTGTTGGCCAGGTCCACGAACTGGGTCCGCCCCTTGGCGTCCAGCTCGCTCACGTACGCGTCCCAGGTCGACAGGTCCCGGTCGCCCAGGATGAACTGGAGCGCGGACTGGTTCGCGTAGTCCTTCAGCGGGGTCTCCCAGAGCGAGGCCCGCTCGCGCTCCTCCTCGGTGAACGGGTACGGCGGCACCAGCGGCGCGGGCGTCTTCTTCGCCATCTCCTCCTGGAACGCGATCTCCTCGTCGGTGAACGTCGAGCGCAGCAGCTCGGTCGGGCCGCCGTAGGCGAACACGCCGCCCGCGAACCCGAAGTCCTTCTGCAGGTGCTTGGGCGCGCCGGTGTTGGTGCCCGCGTAGGTGATGCCGGGGTTGAGCACCCGCTTGCCGGAGGCGTCCTTGTCGTAGGTCGTGCCGGGCACGCCCCACTTCACCAGCTCCTGGCCCTCCTCGGAGTACCAGACCCAGTCGACGTACTGCATCATCGCGACGAAGTGCTCGCTCTCGGCGGCCTTCGCCGGGATCATCAGCCCGTTCTCCAGCCGCGACCCGGTGATCAGGTTCCCGGCGGGCCCCGCGGGCAGCGGGATCTTCGCCACGGTCGCGCCGGGGATGCCGGAGATCCCCGGCCGGTAGTCGTTGACCACGTTCTGCGCGGTGGCGCTGTTGGCGAACGACTCGCCGTTGGCGAACTTGCGGATCGCGATCTGGTCGTCCTTGCGCGTGAAGCTCTCCGGGTCGAGCAGCCCCTCGGCGACCAGCTTGCGCAGGTACTCCAGCATCGCCCGGTACTGCGGGCTGGAGGCGCTGTACTCCAGCTTCTGCGCCTTCTCGTCCCAGGTCGCGTTGACGTAGCCCCACCCGGCGGCGGTGCCGTAGGTCATGCCCAGGACGTTGAGCAGCGCCTTGCCCTCGAACCGGTCGGACAGCGGGTAGCTGTCCGGGTGCGCGGCCTTGATCGCCTTGAGGGCGGTGTAGACCTCGTCCCAGTCCTTCGGCGTCGCGATGCCCAGCCGGGTCAGCTCGTCGGTGCGGAACGCCAGCGTGTAGTCCTGCCACGGGGCCTCGTGCAGGCCCGGCAGCACGTAGAACTTGCCGTCGTCCTGGCGCAGCGCCTCCAGGTCCTTCTTCAGCCCCCACTTCTCGACCTTGGCCTTGAAGTTCGGCATCAGGTCGAGGTAGTCGCTGACCGGCAGGATCGCGCCGGAGGCCACGAACGGCCGCTCCATGCCGGGGTAGGTCTTGGAGATGATCTCCGGCGCGTCCCCGGCCCCGATGACCAGGCTGCGCTTCTGGTCGTAGTCGCTGTTGGGCACCACCGTCGGCTTGAGCGTGACGTTGGTGCGCGAGGTCAGCTCCGACCAGAGCAGCCACTCGTTCTTGATCGGGTAGTTGGCGTGGTCGTTGTAGAGGATGCCGAAGTCCAGCGGCTCGGTGGCCCTGAACGGCGTCCCCGCGGCGAAGTCGGCCATGGCGCCCACCCGCTTGCCGTCCAGGTCCACCGGCCCCGAACCGGGGTCGTCCCCGCTGCAGGCCACCAGGCCCGCGACCAGCCCACCCGCCACCAGTGCGGTGAACGGCCTCTTCCACTTCGTGCGCATCGGGCAACTCCTCGGGTGCGACAGCGTCGTCAACGGGCGAGAGCGCGCTACTGCTTGACCGCGCCGAGCATCACGCCCGACACGAAGAACCTCTGGACGAACGGGTAGACCACCAGGACCGGCAGGACGGTGAGCACCATCGTCACGGCCTTGATGTTCGCCGACACCTGCGCCACGTCGGCCGACCCGCCCGCGCCGACCGCGTCGGCGCCGCTGGCCCCGGCGAGCATGTTCCGCAGGTACACGGTCACCGGGAACATGTCGGCCCGGTCGAAGTACAGGAACGCCCCGAACCACGCGTTCCAGTTCGCCACCGCGTAGAACAGCACCATCGTCGCCAGCACCGCCTTGGACAGCGGCAGCACGATCCGCAGCAGCACCCCGTAGGCGCTCAGGCCGTCGACGACCGCCGCCTCCTCCAGCTCGGACGGCAGGTTCTCGAAGAACGACTTCATCACCAGCAGGTTGAACACGCTGATCGCGTTGGGCAGCACCACCGCCCAGATCGTGTTCTTCAGGCCCAGACCGGAGATCAGCACGTAGTTCGGGATCAGGCCGCCGTTGAAGAACATGGTGAACACGGCGATCCCGATCAGCAGCCCGCGCCCCTTCAGTCGCCGCTTGGACAGCACGTAGGCGTAGACCGTGGTCAGCGCCATGGCGATCGTGGTGGCCACCACCGTGTAGACCACGGTGTTCAGGTAGCCGGTCCAGAACGCCGGGTCCGCCATGACGAACCGGTAGGTCTTCAGGTCGAACCCCTGCGGCAGCAGGTTGACCCGCCCGGTGCGGATGGCCTGCTCGTCGCTGAACGACTGGGCCACGACGTTCAGGAACGGGTACAGCGTCACCGCGACCACGCCCAGCAGCAGCGCGGTGTTCACCACCCGGAACACCCGGTAGCCCGGCGTGTCGTCCAGCCCGCGCGGGGCCGCGCGCACCACCGGCTTCTCCGGCTCCCCGGCCACCTCGGGCGTCACCACAGGCTCGTCCCCACCGCTCGGCGCGAGATCGCGTTCGCGGACAGGATCAGCACCAGCCCCACCAGCGCCTCGAACAGGCCGATCGCGGCGGCGTAGCTGAAGTTGTTGGACACCAGGCCCACCCGGTACAGGTAGGTCGACACCACGTCGCCGGTCGGGTACGTCAGCGGGTTTTGCAGCAGCAGGATCTTCTCGAAGCCGACCGCCGTGAAGGTGCCGGTGTTCAGGATCAGCAGCGTCACCATCGTCGGCCGGATGCCCGGCAGCGTGATGTGCCAGGTCTGCCGCCACCGGCTCGCCCCGTCGATCCGGGCAGCCTCGTACAGCTGCTCGTCCACGGTCGTCAGCGCGGCCAGGTACAGGATCGTGCCCCAGCCGACGGTCTGCCACACCTCGGACGACACGTAGATCGTGCGGAACCAGTCCGGGGACTGGATGAACGGCACGGCCTCCGCGCCGAACAGCCGGGTGACCTGGTTGACCGTGCCCTCCACGGACACCAGCTGCATCACCATGCCCGCCACGATCACGATCGACAGGAAGTGCGGCAGGTACGCCACGGTCTGCACGAACCGCTTGAAGTAGCGCGAGCGCACCTCGTTGAGCATCAGCGCCAGCACGATCGGCAGCGGGAAGCAGAACAGCAGGGTCAGCGCGCCCAGCACGACGGTGTTGCCGAACACCGACCAGAAGTTGGGGTCCTTGACGAACATCCCCACGTACCGCAGGCCGACCCACGTCTCGCCGAACACGCTGCCGCCCGGCACGAACCGGCGGAACGCGATCACGTTGCCCAGCATGGGCAGGTAGCGGAACACCAGGAAGAACAGCAGCGGCAGCACGGCCAGCGAGTACAGCTGCCAGTCCCGGCGCAGCGCCCGCCGCCAGCTCTCCCGCCTGCCCGCGGGGCGCCCGCCGGGCCGCTTCCCGCGCCTCGGCCGCGCCTCGGCCACCGTCTCGGCGACGAGGGCGGTCTCCGGTGCGGCGGTCATGCCCCCGGAGCCTCTCCGGCGGCCACGCCCGCGAGCGCCCCCGGCGCGGCGGACCCGACCGGTCCCGGCGCGCCCTCGGACCCCACCGGCTCGACCAGCGCCGTCGCCGCCCACCGCCGGGTCGCGTGCGCCACCTCGCGCACCCCGCCCACCAGGTCCACCACCAGCTCGCCGTGCACGTCCGCGCTGGAGCGGGACACCCGCAGCCGGACCTCACCCGGCTCCACGACCACCCGCCCGTCCAGCCCGGTGAACGCGGCCACGTCGGCGGGCACGGTCAGCACCACCCGCGCCGCGGCCCCCGCCACCAGGTCGACCTTCGCGAACCCGACCAGCCGCACCACCGGCCGCGTCACCGACGCCACCGGGTCGTGCAGGTACAGCTGCACCACGTCCGACCCGTCCACCCCGCCGGTGTTGCGCACCTCCAGCTCCACCCGCACCTCGCCGTCCACCGGCCACTCCGCCGCCGACACCGCGGGCTCGGACCAGGTGAACCCGCCGTACGACAGCCCGTGCCCGAACGGGAACGCGGGCGTGGGGTCCACAGTGGACACCGCGGTGCGCCGCCCCAGCGGCGGCGACAGGTACGTCCCCGGCTGCCCGGACGGATCGGCCGGGACGCCCACCGGCAACCTGCCGGACGGGTTGACCGCGCCGGTCAGCACCTCGGCGATCGCCCGCCCGCCGAGCTGGCCGGGGAAGAACGCCTGCACCGCCGCCGCCGACCCCGCCACCAGGTCGCCCACCGCGTAGGGGCGGCCGGTGATCAGCAGCAGCACCACCGGCGTCCCGGTCGCCAGCACCTCCCGCACCAGCTCCGCCTGCACGCCCGGCAGGGTCAGGTCGGTCGCGTCGCAGCCCTCGCCGGACGTGCCGCGCCCGAACAGCCCGGCCCGGTCGCCCACCGCCACCACGCACACGTCCGCGTCCCGCGCCGCCGCCACCGCGTCGGCGAACCCGGACCGGTCCTCGACGTCGACCGGGCAGCCCACCGCGTGCGCCACCTCGACGCCCAGCTCCCGCAGCCCGTCCCGCACGGTCGGGATCTCCAGCCCCAGCCCGGCTTCCGGGTGGTGCACGCCGATGTGCGCGGGGAACGAGTAGCAGCCCAGCACCGCCATCGGGTCGTCCGCCAGCGGCCCGACGAGCGCGACCCGCGCGGACGGCCGCAGCGGCAGCGCGCCGCCGCCGTTGGCCAGCAGCACCACCGACTCGCGCGCCAGCTCCAGCGCGATCGTCCGCGAGCCCGCGTCGTCCAGCTCCAGCGAGTCCACCGACTCGGGCAGCGGCGACCAGTCCGGGTCGAGCAGTCCCAGCTCCGCCTTCTGCGCCAGCACCCGGCGCGCCGCCCGGTCCACCAGCTCCTCCGGGACGTCGCCGCGCGAGACGGCGCGCAGCAGCGGTTCCCCGTAGCAGCGCACGGTCGGCAGCTCGACGTCGATCCCCGCGCGCAGGGCGAGCGCGGCGGCCCGCTCCTCGTCGCCAGCGACGCCGTGCAGGGTCTGCAGGAACTTGATCGAGAAGTAGTCCGCGACCACGGTCCCGGTGAAGCCCCACCCCTCGCGCAGCAGCCCGGTGAGCAGCCCGGCGTCGGCGGCCGACGGCACGCCGTCCAGCTCGCTGTAGGAGTTCATCACCGACCGCGCGCCGCCGTCGCGCACCGCCATCGCGAACGGCGGCAGCACCACGTCGGCCAGCTCGCGCGGCCCGATGGACACCGGCCCGAGGTTGCGGCCCGCCCGCGAGGCCGAGTAGCCCGCGAAGTGCTTGAGGGTGGCCACGACCCCGGCGTCCTCCAGCCCCCGCACGTACGCGGCGCCGACCACGCCGACCAGCAGCGGGTCCTCGCCGATGGTCTCCTCGGTGCGCCCCCAGCGGTAGTCGCGGGTCACGTCCAGCACCGGCGCGAGCCCCTGGTGCACGCCCGCCGCCCGCATCGACGCGCCGATCCGCCCGGCCATGGCCCGGACCAGCTCCGGCCGGAACGAGGCGCCCCAGGACAGCGGGGCCGGGTGCGCGGTCGCGCGCCAGGCGGCGAACCCGGTCAGGCACTCCTCGTGCACCAGCGCGGGGATCCCGAACCGGCTGGCGGCGGTGATCTGCTCCTGCGCGGAGGCCAGCGACCGCGCGCCGAGCGCCGGGTCGACCGGCCTGGTGCCGAACGGCCTGGTCAGCTGGCCGAGCCCGGCGGAGATCACCTCGGTCCAGTCGACGGGGTCGCCGGTCAGCTCGGACTGGTGCGGCGCGACGTCCCCGCCCTCGGGGTCGGCCCCCACCCAGACGCCCACGAGCTGGGCGAGCTTCTCGCGGAGCGTCATGGCCGAGAGCAGCGCCTCGACCCGATCGGCCACCGGCAGGCGCGCGTCCCGCCAGGGGGAGCCACCGTCCGCCGTCCTGTTCGCCATCGACCAGGTACCTCCGCTTCACGTCCTCGTGAATGGCCGAAAGTATCGAAAGCTAGCCCGACATGCCGGCCCGGTGGGCAGACCGTAAGACCCGTGATCCACCACGTCAACACCCCGTGACCCTTTTGCTTCCAGGGCATTCCCGGTCATTCTGTGACCGTTCGTTGGCAAGCGGAGTCGGAAGCTCTACGCTCTGGCACCGAAACTTTAGGTCCGGCGTATGCCGGGCGACCCGGCCGAACGGGGTACCGCATGAGCACGTCGCCCGCACCGGACCCGGAGCCCGGCCACCCCGCCTCGATCACCTCGATCGCGGCCGAGGCCGGGGTGTCCGTCCCGACCGTCTCCAAGGTCCTCAACGGCAGGCCCGACGTGGCCGCCGAGACCAGGGCGCGGGTCGAGGGCCTGATCGAGCGCAGCGGCTACCGGCGCAGGCGCGCCCGCCAGTCGTCCCGGCCCGCGCTGGTCGACCTGGTGTTCCACGAGATGAACTCGGTGTGGGCCACGCAGATCATCCGGGGCGTCGAGCGGGCCGCCGCCGAGGAGCGCGCCGCCGTGGTGCTGTCCGAGCTGGGCGGCGCGCACCGGCCGCCCGGCGAGTGGTTCGACGACCTGCTCGCCCGCCGACCGCTCGGCGTGATCCTGGTGCTGGCGGAGCTGGACGAGGAGCAGCGGGCCCGGCTGACCGCGCGCAGCATCCCGTTCGTGTTCGTGGACACCGCGGGCGAACCGCCGCCGGGCGTGCCCACCGTCGGCTCCACCAACTGGGCGGGCGGGCTGGCCGCCACCCGGCACCTGATCTCGTTGGGGCACCGGCGGATCGCGGTGATCTCCGGGCCGACCGCCGTGCTGTGCAGCCGGGCCCGCGTCGACGGCTACCGCAGCGCGCTGGAGTCCGGCGGCATCCCGGTCGCGCCGGAACTGGTGCGGTACGGCGACTTCTACGTCAACGGCGGCTACTCGCACGGCATGGACCTGCTCACCCGCCCCGACCGGCCGACGGCCATCTTCGCCGGGTCGGACTTCCAGGCGCTGGGCGTGATGCGCGCGGCGGGCGAGCTGGGGCTGTCGGTCCCCGGCGACCTGTCGATCGTGGGCTACGACGACCTGCCCGTCACCGAGTGGATCGGGCCCGGCCTGACCACGATCCGCCAACCGCTGCCGGAGATGGCGGCGACGGCCGCGCAGATGGTGTTCACGCTGGCGCGCGGCGAGCGGCCCGCCGTGGAGCGGATAGACCTCGCGACGGAGCTGGTGGTGCGCCAGAGCACCGCGCCGCCGCGCGGCTGACCCCGGCAGCCGGAGCCGCAGCCGGACCCGCCGCCGGAGCCCAGCCCGCCGCCGGAGCCG
>NZ_JBQGCX010001508.1:0-3976 GCF_052038725.1 Actinosynnema sp. | reverse complement strand
GTGGGTCTGCTCGCCGCGCTGCTCCCGCCGGCGCTGGCCGGGACCGAGCACCTGGTGAACCTGGGGACCGACGCCCCCGACGGCGGGTTCGCGCCGGAGGCGTCCACGGCGGCGGGCGTGCTCGTCGCGCTGCTGGCGGCGGGCGCCGCGCTGGCCGTGACCAGGGGCGCGCTGCTGCGGACCGCCGCGTGCGCGGTGCTGCTGGCCGCGCTGGCCAACCCGATCGACTCGGCGCTGGGGCAGGTGGAGAACCCGTGGCAGCCCGCGCTCCTGGCGCTGGTGGTGGGCGTCGCGGTGGCGGGCACCCGCTGGGCCGCGCTGACGGCGGTGGCGCTGAGCGCGGTGCTGGCGGTGTCCGTGCTGCTGTCCGGGCCGCTGCCGGGAAGTCCCACCGCGCAGGGCGACCAGGTGCTGCCGCCGTGGCTGCTGCTGGCGCTCGCGGCCCTGGCGGCGGTGACGGCGGTGGCCGGGGTGACGCCGGTGCTGGCCGGGACGGGCGCGCTGCCGGTGCTGGTGGGGCCGCTGCTGCTGGCGGGCTGCTGGGCGGCGCGCGACGCGGCGCGGGTGTTCGTGCCCGGCGGCGACCTGCCCGCGCCGGACCGGACCGCGCTGTGGGGCCTGCTGCTCGCGGCGGCGGCGTTCCTGCTGCTGGTGGCGGCGTTCCAGGACCACCGGGCGGTCGCGCCGCGCGGCTGAGCGCGGGCGGGGTGGGGGAGCACCACCTGCCGGAAGGTGCTCCCCGGTCTTCGGCGCCCGCCCGCGATCACCCGGCCAGCGCGGCGCGGATCCTGCCGATGACCGCCTGCTCGGCCTCCCCGACCTGGCCGTCGGCCTCGGCGACCTGGTGGCAGATCGCCTCGACGGCGTCGGGGAACGTGGCGGCGTCGGCCGGGGACTTGGCGGCCAGGATGCGCGCGGACTGCCGCAACGCCTCCACGACCCGCTCCTCCAGCTCGGCCTCGGCGATCCCGGACAGGTCGACCCTGCTGGAGTGCAGGGCGTTCCGCAGGTCGGGGGAGAGGTTCTTGAGCGCCTGCAACCCCGCGTACCGCTCCTGGATCACCGGGCCGGGGTCGGCGTGCGAGACGAGCAGCATCACACCGAAGACGGCTTCACGCAGAGTGTTGCTCTCCGCGCCAGTGTAGAAGATCATGCGGCCAAGCATAGGGATCACGCCCTCGCGCACGCCGGGAGCCGCGCCGCTCGCCCCGTTCTGCCGCCTTCCGCCCGGCGGTGGGCCGGGCCGGTGGGCCGGACCTGGGCGCGGGGGGTGCGGGACCCCCCCCCGCCCCCCCGCCTCACGCCCGGCGCAGCGGGGCCACGCCCGGAGCGCCGCCCTCCTGCCCGATCTCCGGCACCCGCCGCACCGCGAGTGCCCCCGCGATCCCCAGCAGCGCCAGGAACCCGAAGAACGCCGAGTACCCGCCCAGCGCCAGCAGCAGCGCCGCGACCAGCGGCACCAGCGACTGCGGCAGCATGTTCGCGATGTTCACGATCCCCAGGTCCTTGCCCGCGTTCGCCCCGTCCGGCAGCACCCGCACGCACATCGCCATGTCCACCGCCAGGAACATGCCCATGCCCAGCCCGAGCACGCCCGCCGCCACGAACACCGCGGTGAGCGAGGGCGCGAACGCCAGCAGCGCCATGGACAGCACGCCGATCGCCGCCGACGCGATCACGAACGGCTTCTGCCGCCGCAGTACGTCCGACAGGTAGCCGCAGCCCAGGCTGCCGATGATCGCCGCGGGCACGTTCACCACCGACCAGATCAGCACCAGCCCGCCGACCTCGGCCTGCCCCACCCCGAAGCGCTGGATCAGGTACAGCGACACGTAGCTGCCCGCCGCGTACGTCGCGGTGATCAGGAACCGCACCAGCCACGCCCACCCGAACGCCGGGTAGCGGCGCGGGTCCAGCCAGAACGACTTCAGCAGCTCGCCCAGCCCGCCCGGCGCGACCGGCCGCCGCTCCGGCCTGCCCTCGCGGATCAGCAGCACCGCCACCACGCCGCCCGCCGCCGCGATCGCCGCGACCACCTGCCACTGCAGGGCCGAGCCCGGCGGGAGCTGGTTCACCACGATCAGGCCCAGCATCGGCGCGAACGGGATCACCAGCCCGAGCAGCCCGGACGCCAGGCCGCGCCGCTCGGCGGGCACCTGGTCGGCGAGCACCGCGGTCGTGGAGGCCTGCTGGAAGCTGAACAGCGCCTTCGCCAGGCACCACAGCAGCACGACCTGCCACACCGCGTCCGCCTGCCCCAGCACCACCAGGGTGGCCGCGCCGGTGAGCGCGCCGAACAGGATCCAGGTGCGGCGGCGGCCCAGCGCGAACGCCGCCAGGTCGCTGATCCGCCCGGCGACCGGGGTCACCACCAGCACCACGATCGCGGCCAGGCCGGTGGCCACGCCGAACGCGCCCGTCGCCGCCCCGCTGCTGCCGGTGATCCCGACCAGCCGCAGGGTCAGCAGCAGTTGCAGCGGCGTGATGATGGCTACGTAGACCCCGAACTGGGAGGCCAGCAGCGCGGCGGCGACCCGGCCGAACCGCGTTGTCCCCGCTTTGCCTGAGGTGGGCACGTCGACGCTCATCACTGGTCTCCGTTCGCGCGCGCCGGTGGGCGCCAAGTCGCGGTGGGGTCCGGCCGCGGCGTTTCATTTGCGCCGATCCGGGGTTGACGGGTCGACACCGTACGACCGCGCGGGAGCGCTGTCACCTGTTCGGCTTTCGCCGCGCCGGGGATTGTGGGGGTGCGTCGGGGCCGCTGCCAGGTGAAAAGCGCGGGGAGTCGGCCGAAAAGTTCCGCCAAACGAGACGCGGACTCCGTTCGGAGGCACTTCGGTGCCTTTTCGGGGTTGCTCCGCACGGACCACCGTCTTTCCGTCCGCCGGTCCAACCGCGTTGCGGCACAAGGCAAAACCCGGTGGTCGTCCGCTCGGCCGACGTGGCATCGGGTTTCCGAACCTGTTGACCGGGCGGCGGGTGCGAGCGTTAGGGTAAGGGACGGTGCAGTTAATTTCCCGGAGGTTCCGGTCGGGTAAAAGCTGCCCGGTTCGGGTTGTCCGGACGCAGGTCTTGACGGCATCCAGCCTTGATCGTTAGCGTTTTGCTCGATTTATTCGGCGGACAATCGAATCGAATGCGTCGCAGCCACCGCGAAAGGCTGGTCCCGTGGCCCGGATCGTCCATCAGCTCTCCCTGAACGAGAACCACTCGCCGCCGCTGCCGGGGGTCCCCGAGGCGGTGGCCGGGTTGGTGGACCGGGTCAACCTCACCCTGGACCCGCTGTCGGCGGGCCTGGAGGCGAAGATCGCCGGGCACTTGGGCGTCGGCGCGGAGCGCGTGGTGGCCGGGGTGGGCTCGGCGGCGCTGCTCCAGCAGTTCCTGATGACCCACGCGGGCGCGGGCTCCAGGGTCGTGCACACCTGGCCCTCGTTCGAGATGTACCCGCTGCTGATCGGCAACGCGCAGGCCACCGCCGTCGCCGTCCCGGACCCGGACGACCGGATGGACCTCGCCGCCGTGGCCGCCGCCGTCACCGACGACACCAAGGTCGTCCTGCTGTGCAACCCGAACAACCCCACCGGCGAGGTGCTCGACGCCGCGCGGTTGCGCGGCCTGCTCGACGCCCTGCCGCCGCCCGTGCTGCGGCTGGTGGACGAGGCCTACCGCGAGTTCGCCGACCCCGACGTGGTCGCCGACGCGCTCGACCTGGCGCGGGTCGACGACCGGGTCGCCGTCGTGCGCACCTTCTCCAAGGCCCACGGCCTGCTCGGCCTGCGCGTGGGCTACCTGGTCGGCGCGGAGGCGGTCGTCGCGCCGCTGCGCATGACCACCCTGTTCTTCCGCGTGCCCACCGTCACCCAGGCCGCCGCGTCGGCCGCGCTCGACGCCGAGGACCAGGCGCGCCGCAACTGCGCCGCCGTCGCCGTCGAGCGGGACCGGGTCCGCGACGGCCTGGTCGAGCTGGGCCTGGACG
>NZ_JBQGCX010001507.1:0-1679 GCF_052038725.1 Actinosynnema sp. | reverse complement strand
ACCGGTCGGCTTCGGCGACCACCACTGGCACGTCACCGACGCGGGTGGCCGCCGGTGGTTCGCGACCGCGGCCGACCTGACGCGCAAACCGCACTGCGGCCCCGACCGCGACTCCGCGCTGGCCGGGTTGCGGGCCGCCATGGGCGTGGCGGTGCGACTGCGGCAGGCGGGGCTGGAGTTCGTCGTCGCCCCGGTCGGCGAGCCCGTGGCGGAGCTGGACGACCGGTACGCGCTCAGCGTGTTCCCGCACGTCGCCGGGGTTCCCGGCCACTTCGGGCAGGAGCTGTCCGAGGGGGACGGCGCGCTGGTGCAGGAGCTGCTGGCCCGGTTGCACGCCACACCGGTCGACGCGCCCGCGATCCCGATCGCCCCTCCCCCGCCGGACGCCGACGGGCCCTGGGGCGACGGGCCGTACGCGGAGCGGGCGCGCCTGCTGCTGCGGCGGCACGAGGAGGTCGTCCGCCGCAGGCGCGCGGAGTTCGCGGAGCTGGCCGAGGTGGTGCGCCGCCTGCCCGTCGTGCTCACCCACGGCGAGCCGCACCCCGGCAACCTGATCCGCGCCACGACCGGCTTCCACCTGGTGGACTGGGACACCACCGGCCTGGCCGTCCCCGAGCGCGACCTCGCCCTGCTGCCCGGCGACCTGTCCCGCTACCGGGAGCTGACCGGCCACACCCCCTCCCCCGAGGCGCTGCGCCTGCACCGGCTGCGCTGGCCGCTGGTGGACCTGGCCGAGTTCACCGACCTGTTCCGCGCCCCGCAAGGCGACGACACCGACACCGCACTCGCGTCGACCTCGTTCCAGGACACCCTCGCCGCGCTCGCGACCGGCTGACGCGGGCCGCTTCGGACCCCCGACCCCGACCACCCGTCGGCCCACGACCCCGCAAACCCCCGGCCCACCCACCGCACCACCGCCCGGCCCCTGCGCCCGCCCCGCACGAAGAAGCGCTCACGACGCTGTCCGAGCGGTCCGGCGCGCTGTTCGTGGTCGCCGCGGGCAACGACGGTGCCGACCGCAGCGCGGCCTCGCCGGGCAGCGCGGACGCGGCGCTCACCGTGGGCGCGGTGGACCGGGACGACGCGGTCGCGCCCTTCTCCAGCAGGGGCCCGAGGGTGGGCGATGGCGCGGTCAAGCCGGACGTCACCGCGCCCGGCGTCGGCATCGTCGCCGCGCACGCGAGCACCAGCGGGCGGCCCGGCCGGAACGGCAGGCTGCCCCTGTCCGGCACCTCGATGGGCATCCCGCACGTCGCGGGCGCGGCGGCGCTGCTCAAGCAGCAGAAACCCGGAGTGGACCGGGCAGCGGGTCAAGGCCGCGCTGGTGGCGTCGGCGGTCCCGACCGAGGGCGCCCCGCTGTTCGCCAGGGGCGCGGGCCGGGTCGACCTGGCGCGCGCGATCGGGCAGGGCCTCACCTCGGGGCTGATCACCGCGTCACCGGGGCGGATCACCGTCCCGGCGACCGCGAGCCCACGGCGGACGGCCTGGTCACCCTGCAGGACGTGCTGACGGGCGAGAGCCGGGGCCTGTTCCCCGCCGAGGGCGGCACCACCGTGCGGCTCCCGGCGGGCGGGTACCCTGGACCGCCCGCAGGGCGGATTCGCGCACGTGCTGCGGCCGAGCCTGCGGGTGTCCGGGCCGACCGAGGCGGTGTTCGACGCGAGCACCGCGAAACCGG
>NZ_JBQGCX010001506.1:0-2151 GCF_052038725.1 Actinosynnema sp. | reverse complement strand
CCAGGTAGTCAGGCATGATCGTGGTCAGGCCCTCCAGCAGCGCGCCGCCGGAACCGCCGGTGAGCGGGGCGGCGCTGGCGTCGTCGCTCCAGCGCACGGTGGCCGGGTCGCCCGCGGCGCCGGTGAGCGTGGCCGAGCCGGTGAGGGTCAGCGAGCGGGCGGTGGAGCCGGAGACCAGGGAGACCCCGCCCAGCTGCACGTCCAGCGAGCCGTCCGCGCCGGTGGAGGTGGTGCCGCCGGTCAGCTCGACCAGGCGCAGCGCGAGCTGGTCGCGCTGGTCCAGCAGCTCGTTGGCGGGCAGGCCGTGCTGCTTGGCCTGGACGACCGCGGTGTTGAGGTCGGCGAGCCTGCGGGCGCCGGTGTTGATCTCGCTGAGGGTGCTGTCCAGCCTGCCCCTGGTGTCGGTGTACTCGCCACCGAGGGTCTGCGCCAGGTTGTTGAGCCGGTCGGCGACCACGCCGGAGGAGACGACGAGCTGGTTGCGGACCGCGCTGTCGCCGGGGTTGTCGGCGGTGTCGGTCCAGGACTTCCACATGCCGGTCAGCTGGGCCTGCAGGCCGTTGTCGCTCGGCTCGTCGAACAGCCCCTCGGTCGTGGAGAGGATTTCCTCGCGACCGTCCAGGTAGGCCTGCTTGGAGTGCTCGGTGCGTCCACGAGCCTCCAGGAAGGCGTCAGCCATGCGGGTGACGCCGGTGACCTCGACGCTGCCCGCCGTGGCGGGCGGGGTGGCGTAGAAGGCCGCGTTCGCGGTTCCCCCGACCGCGGCGGTCTCCACCCGCTGGCGCGAGTAGCCCTCGGTACGGGCGTTCGCGATGTTCTGGCCCGCGACCTCAAGGCCGCGCCTGGCGGCCTGCATCCCGCCGAGGGCGCTGGTGATCCCCGAGAAGGTGCTGCTCATGCTCAGACCGCCTCGTCCACGAGTCGGGACATCGGCACGCCGGAGGCGGTGGAGCCGTCGGCGCGGTAGAGGCCGCTGGCGCCGCCCGCGAAGCGCAGCGCCTCGTTGACCGCGCGCTGGCCGGCGGTGAGCTGCTCCTTGTTGGAGCGCGTGATGGCGTCGATCTCGGCCGCGATGGCGACGAGCCCCTTGCGGTGCTCGGTGAACACCTCCCGCCAGCTGTCCGGGACCGCGTCGGCCAGTTCGGCGAGACTCGCGCCGGGCCGCAACCCCAGTTCAGCGGCCAGCTCGTCGGTCTCGATGGTGCGCAGCAGCTCGGTGCGCTGGACCTGCTCCAGGACCAGCTCGGCCTCGCGGGTGGCAGCCCCGAGCCACCTCGTGCGACCGGCGGCGAGCACCAGGCTCTCCACCTCCAGCTTGTACAGCAGCATGGTCAGCAGCTCTCGCTGCCGCCAGAGAATCGTGGATGTCTCCGACAGGCCCATCTCTAGTCCTCGTCCCTGACCTGGTCCGTCAGCAGGTCTTGCACCCGGCAACGGCAGGGCGCTCGGGCACCTGAGGTTTTTGCCCCTGTGACTCGAAAAATCCGCAACCGATAGGCAACCGAAGCAACAACCGGGCTGCTCACCCGAGCGCCGGAATCTTCTCCCTGTCACCGGGACGACGGCTCCCGGACCACCGGGAACAGACGGCTCCCGGACGAGGACCTCGGGAGTGGACATGATGGTTCAGGAGCAGGCGACGCAGGCGGTCAAGTCGGTTCGCACCGCCGCGGAGGCCGAGGAGCTCATCGTCAAGCACCTCCCGCTGGTGGGCCACCTGGTCCGCGAGGTCCTGGCGCGGGTGCCGGTCCACGTCCGCCGCGAGGAGCTCATGTCGGCCGGGAACCTGGCGCTGGTCGCCGCGGCCAAGAGATTCGACGACTCGCGCGGCGCCCCCTTCGCCGCCTTCGCGGTGGTCCGCGTCCGCGGCGCCCTGATGGACGAGCTGCGCGGCCAGGACTGGGCGAGCCGCTCGGTCCGCGTGAAGGCCCGCAAGATGAACGCCGTCCAGGACGAGTTCGTCTCCAAGCACGGCCGCACCCCCACCACCGCCGAGATCGCCGAGCTGATGGAGGTGGAGACCCGCGAGGTCACCGCCGTCCAGGACGACGTCCAGCGCTCGGCGCTGCTGAGCCTGCAGGGCTTCACCGGCGGCGTGCTGGAGGAGGTCGTGCCCGAGCGGCAGCCCGGCCCGGAGGAGACCCTGCTCGG
>NZ_JBQGCX010001505.1:0-2574 GCF_052038725.1 Actinosynnema sp. | reverse complement strand
TGGTCGTCAGAGCGAATCGGCTGGCCATTGTAGTGCACGATCGCGTTACCGCGAAGGAAGCCCGGGTTTCCCACGTTCCAGGTAGGCTGCCAGCGCGCCTCCAGTCCCGACGTGCCCAGATTGGCCCCGACGTACGAGATGGGGAACAAACGGAGGCGGCTGGTCGCGGGAATCGAGTTGGGAATCGGGTCGTACAGGGGCCGCGAGCGCAGGTGGCTGGAATAGAACAGCCACAGGCCGCCCGTGACGGGTGCCACATAGGCTTTTCCGGAGCCTGGCGGCTGCCTGCGCATGAGCACCTCCACACCTCGCAGCCGATCCAGCAGTTCATCCACGGTGGTGGTGGCACCCGTCATCGGATTGTCGATCAATTTCCAAAAAACACGCTCAGACCGGCACGTCGGCTGTTCCGCGTTTCCGCAGTCCGAGCTCCACCTGTGGATTATCGACGCCACCTCCGGCGTGTTATGCAGCGCTTCCAACACGTCCCACATCCCGTCGTTGCACAGCATCTGGAAGACCAGGCGATCGTCGATGCAATCGCCAGGGTCGGTGGGCGCGAATTGGGTTCCCAGGGCATCGAACAGTGCACGCTGCACCACTAGGTCCTCGCGCAAATTG
The DNA here is from genome assembly GCF_052038725.1 of Actinosynnema sp. Taxonomy (NCBI): domain Bacteria; kingdom Bacillati; phylum Actinomycetota; class Actinomycetes; order Pseudonocardiales; family Pseudonocardiaceae; genus Actinosynnema; species Actinosynnema sp. The sequence goes on along the minus strand of NZ_JBQGCX010001505.1, from coordinate 1,953 downwards.
GCCGCTGGCGCATCCACTCCCGCCGGCCGACCGAACTCGCGCTCATACAGCCAAGCCAACACCTGCCGTGCGGCCCCGCGCACCACTTTGTCGGATCGAATCAGGTCGTCTAGGTTGTCGCCCACGCATGCGTGGCGGAGGCTGTCGCTATCCCTGTCCGCGCACGTGTGCTCCGACAGCGTCATGTAGAACCCGTCGTACATCCCCACGTAGAAGTCGAACTCCCGCCCTGGTCGCGCCAGGAACGCCGCAAACGACGAGAGGTGCTCGCCCAGTACCGGATACGCGCGGGACGAAAGCAGAAGCCGCTCGCGCGCTCCGGGCCGGGGCAGCTGCGCCTGTACCTGCATGACTTCCGCACGCACGGAAGACGGGTTGTTCGCCGTAACCCGCCGCACTTCCTGCTGCAGCAGACCCACCGCCTCTTGGTACTGCTGCACCTCGGCTTGGTGCAGGCGCTCACGCGCCACCAGCTGCAGCTCATACTGCCGGGCTGTGGGCACGGCACCGGACAGCAGCGCCATCACCGCCGCGAGGCCGCCTTTGGGAGCCGGCGTCACCTGCGTCCGGCGCCACACCTCCAGATCGCTGCGGTACCGGCGAGGATTCACGTACAGGATGTCGAGCGTGTCCGAGTCTGAATCCAGCCCATACAGGTCACGGGCAAGCCCCAGGGGATTGTTGTCGAAAGCGCCGCCGTCAACGAATGGATGGAGCCCATGCTTTCCATCGCGCACGTACCACACATTCAGCATCACCGGTGCGAAGGCGACGGGGAACGATGCCGACGCCTTGACCGCCTGCAGCAGGTCGGGCAGCCCGATGTCCCGGTCGTGCGGCTGCAGGCGCACAACGGGCCCAAAGTACTGGTCTTCCGGACGGATTCGGGTTTCCTGGAGAAAGCGCACGCGGCTGCCGTCGGCGGCAGGTTCCGGATCCACCTGTACGGTGAACGCGGTCACGTGTCGCTGCGTCTCGATGCTCAACCCCGCCAGGGGCAATGTGTCCGGCGCGAGACGCGTCAGGGTAATGCCGGCCGGCACTTGGCACCCCTCCACCAAGCGCGGGTCACGCATCCGCGTTTCCAACTTAGGGCGAGCGGAGTCGGTAAGCGCTTTGCGGTCGAACAGCGCCAACTCCGGGCTGTTTTCGTTGAACAGCCGGTCCCAGCCGATGTCCAGCCACACCTGCCAGAACAGGCTCTGGTCCGGGTTGGGGCTGCTGTACGTCACACCCGGCATACGCAAATCCGTGCATGCCTCTACCGCCCACAGCAAAGTGTTGATGTTGCCCGCTGACGCGCCCGTCACTGTTCGCAACTGGTAGACGGGAATCTCGGTGTGGTGTTGGAAGTCAGGGTTCCACGCCGCGTGCCGGTAAACTTCAAGCAGTCCATAGTTCACCCCAGCTTGGTACGATCCCAGGCTGATACCGCCGCTAATCGAAAGCCCAAGCGGCTGCGCCACCTTCCCGGCTTCTCCAAAGCTGATCTGTGCGGCGGCGGGTATAGCTAGTAGCAAAAATGAGAAGACGACACCAATCTGCCTCGCAACCGAGGGGCGGGTACGCATTGAGGGCCTCCGAGGATTATGGGAAGGGAGGGCTTCTGACGAATTGGTAGAAAACATGCGAACGGGAAGTATAGGAACGCCATCGAGCCGTTGACAAGAATTTGCTTTCAATAGAGAGGCTGAGTGAACGTGCGAGCGTGTTTTCCCGAGCGGATATCTGCGGTGTGCCCGATCGACGGCTGTCGTCCGTCGATCGAGGACGTCAGCCGGCGCGGCGGGCCCTGACGCGGTTCTCGGCGATGCGCGCCCGCACCAGCGCCTGCACCAGCGCGTCGGGCAGCGGCTGGTCGGGGCGAAAGCGGATGGTGCCCTTGCTGGTGTCGTAGCCCGACAGCAGCTCGCGATGTGCATCCACCGTGGAGCCGCTCATCAGAAAGAAGCT
>NZ_JBQGCX010001504.1:0-3037 GCF_052038725.1 Actinosynnema sp. | reverse complement strand
CGACCACGGGCCCCGGCCCAGGCACACCCCGACCGGGTCGCCCCGGCGCACTCCCCCGGCGGCCAGCGCCGAGGCGAGCCCGCCGACCAGGCCGTCCAGCTCGCCGTAGGTCACCGCCCGCTCCCCGCACACCAGCGCGGTGGCCTCCGGGGCCCCGCCCAGGCGCAGCGGCGCGGCGGGCGCGGGCGGCGCCGGGGCGGTGAGGGCGGCGCGCTCGTCCTCGGACAGCAGGTCGGCGTGGGCGGCGACCGAGTCCGGGTCGGCGATCGCGGCGCGCAGGGCGCGGACGACGTGGTCGGCCAGCCGGGTGGCGGTGGCCGCGTCGAACAGGTCGGCGCTGTACTCGACGTCGAGCGAGAACCGGTCCGGGTGCGCCAGGAACGTCGCGGTGAGGTCGAACTTCGCCGACTCCCACGGCAGGGCGAACCCGGTGAGGTGCAGGCCCGGCAGGGACAGGCCGGTGGACACCGCGCTCTCCTGCACGTCGAACATGACCTGGAACAGCGGGTTGCGCGACAGGTCCCGCTCCGGGCGCAGCCGCTCGACCAGGCGCTCGAACGGCACGTCCTGGTTGCCGAAGGCGGTCAGGGCGGTGTCGCGGGCCTGGGTGATCAGCTCGGCGAAGGTCGGGTCGCCGGACAGGTCGCCGCGCAGCACGACGGTGTTGACGAAGAACCCGACCAGCCCCTCCAGCTCGACCCGGCCGCGCCCGGCCACCGGGGTGCCGACGGCGACGTCGGTCTGCCCGGACCAGCGGGCGAGCACGGACTGGAGCACGGCCAGCAGCACGGTGAAGCGGGTGGTGCCGAAGCGGTGGGCGAGCGCGTCCACGCCCTCGGCCAGCTCCGGCGGCAGCGGCGTCTCCACCGCCCCGCCGCGCGCGGACCGGGTGGCCGGGCGGGGGTGGTCGGTGGGCAGGTCCAGCGCGGCCACCCCGTCCAGGGCGGCGCTCCAGTGCGCGAGCTGCCCGTCGCGGGCGCCGGAGTCGAGCAGGTCGCGCTGCCAGACCGCGTAGTCGCCGTACTGCACCGGCAGCGGCGGCAGCTCGGGGACGGCCCCGGCGGCGCGGGCGGCGTAGCAGCGGGCCAGCTCGCCGATCACCACGTCCTTGGACCAGCCGTCGGTGGCGACGTGGTGGAAGGCCAGCACCAGCACGTGCTCGTCGGGCCCGAGCCGCCACAGGCCGGAGCGGACCAGCGGGGGCCGGTCGAGCTCGAAGCGGGCGGCGGCGAACTCCTTGGCCTCGCGCCGGACCTGCTCCACGTCGTGGCAGGCGCGCCGCTCCAGCGGGACCGGGACGTGGTGCTGGACCAGCTGCACCGGGTGCCCGTCGACCTCGACCAGCGCGGTGCGCAGCACCTCGTGCCTGGCCACGACGTCGCCCAGCGCGGCCTCCCACGCGTCGGCGTCGAGCGGACCGGTCACCCGCCAGGAGAACCAGAGCACGTAGTCCTCCCCGGAGTCGGAGACCCGGTCCAGGAACCACAGGCGCTCCTGCGCGAAGGACATCGGCAGCGGGCCGGAGCGGTCGACCGGGACGACGCGGGCGGTGGCCACGGGGCGGGCGGCGGCGACCAGGGGCCCGAACTCGCGGATGCGCGGGTTCTCGAACAGGGCGCGCAGCTCCACGTCCCGCCCGAGCCGCTCGGCGACGCGGGAGACGGCCATGGTGGCGAGCAGGGAGTGGCCGCCGAGGTCGAAGAACCCGTCGTCCAGGCCCACCCGCGGCACGCCCAGCACCTCGGCCCAGATGCGGGCGATCTCGCGCTCGACGTCGTCGCGCGGCTCGGCGTGGTCGGCGGTGGGGGTGGCCGCGCGGTCGGGGTCGGGCAGGGCGGCGCGGTCGAGCTTGCCGGAGGTGGTCACGGGCAGGGCGTCCAGCACGACGATCTCCGCCGGGACGGCGTAGTGCGGGAGCGCTCGGGCCAGCTCGGCGCGCAGCGCGGCGGCGGTGGGGACGGCGGTGTCAGGGGTGCCGTCGCCCGCGGGGACGACGTAGCCGACGAGGCTCTGCCCGCCGTGCGCGTCGGCCTTGACCGCCGCAGCCGCCGCAAGCACCCCGGCGCAGCCGGACAGCGCCGACTCGACCTCGCCCAGCTCCACCCGGTAGCCCCGGATCTTGACCTGGTCGTCGGCGCGCCCGAGGAACTCCAGCTCCCCGTCCGCCCGCCACCGCACCAGGTCGCCGGTGCGGTAGAGCCTGCCGCCCGCCGGGTCGGGCACGAACCGCTCGGCGGTGAGCGCGGGCCGCCCGAGGTAGCCGCGCGCCAGCTCGACCCCGCCGACCAGCAGCTCGCCGGGCTCGCCGATGCCGACCGGGTCGCCGCAGGCGTCGACCACCAGCACCCGCCTGCCGCCGAGCGGGCGGCCGATGGGGACCCGGCCGCTCCGAGCCCCGCTGTCCCGGTCGCCGGTGACCTCGTGGGTGGTGGCGGTGACGACGGCCTCGGTGGGCCCGTAGGCGTTGAGCACCCGCACGTGCGGGGCGTGCCCGCGCCGCGCGGCCAGCGCGCCGGTCGGCCCCTCCTCGCCGCCGAGGATCCGCAGCCGCAGCCCCGCCAGGTCCGCGCCGGAGGTCAGCGACAGGGCCAGTTCGCTCCAGTAGGTGGGCGGCAGGTTCAGGACGGTGAGGCCGTGCGCGGCGACGAGCGCGGGCACGGCGGCGGGCAGCCACGGCTCGTCGCCGCGCAGCACGACGGTCGCGCCGGAGGTGAGGGCGGGCAGCAGCTGGTCGAGGGAGGCGTCGAAGGAGAACGAGGAGAACGCGAGCACCCGGTCGGCCTCGGTGACGGCGTAGCGGTCGCGGGCGGCGGCGACGTGCGCGGCCAGCGCGCCGTGCTCGACGCCGACCGCCTTGGGCAGGCCGGTGGAGCCGGAGGTGAAGATGACGTAGGCCAGCTCGGCCGGGTCGGGGTCCACCGGGTCGACCCCGGCGTCCGGCTCCCCGTCGGCCACGTCGAGGTGGCGCACCCCGCCAACGCCGGTGTCGCCCACGGCGAGCCGCACGCCCGCCACCGCGACCACGAACGCCCGCCGC
>NZ_JBQGCX010001503.1:0-2154 GCF_052038725.1 Actinosynnema sp. | reverse complement strand
AGATGTCCGGCGAGGTGCCGTGGCGCGAGCCGGTGGCGAGCCTGAACTACCTGCTCACCAGCGAGGGCTGGCGGCAGGAGCACAACGGCTACAGCCACCAGGGCCCCGGCTTCCTCAACAACCTGCTGACCAAGAAGGCCTCCACCGCCCGCGTGTACCTGCCGCCGGACGCGAACACCCTGCTGGTGACCCTGCGGGACTGCCTGGCCTCAACGGACCGGATCAACCTGGTGGTGGCGGGCAAGAACGCGGGCGCCCAGTGGCTGGACCCGCAGGCCGCCGAGCGGCACTGCGCGGCGGGCGCGGGCGTGTGGGAGTGGGCCTGCCACGGCGACGGCGACCCGGACGTGGTGCTGGCGTGCGCGGGCGGCGTCCCCACGGTGGAGGCGCTGGCGGCGGCGTCGATCCTGCGCGAGCGCGCCCCCGACCTGGCCGTGCGCGTGGTCAACGTGGTGGACCTGCTGTCCCTGGCCCCCGCCGACCGCCACCCGCACGGCCTGTCCGACGAGGCCTTCACGGCCTGCTTCCCCGAGGACGTCCCCGTGGTCCTCGCCTTCCACGGCTACCCCTCGGCCGTCCACGAGACCCTGCACGGCCGCCCCGGCTCCGACCGGTTCCACGTGCACGGCTACCTGGAGGAGGGCACCACGACCACGCCCTACGACCTGCTCGCGGCCAACCGCATGAGCCGCCACGACCTGGCCGCCGACGCGCTGCGCCGCGCCGGCCGTGACGAGGACCTGGCGAAGCGCCTGCTGGCCGAGCGCGACGACCTGGTCGCGGCGGCGCACCGCGACGGCGTGGACCCCGAGGAGATCACCGACTGGAGGTGGACCGCGTGAGCGCCGTCCTGACCGTCAACGCCGGGTCGAACAGCCTCAAGGCGCACCTGGTCGACCCCGGTGCCGAGGAGGTCCTGGACTCGGTCGACGTGGAGGGCCCACCGGACTCCGACGAGGCCCGCGAGGCCCTGGACGCCCTTCTGTCCGATGTGGACGACCTGGTCGCGGTGGCCCACCGCCTGGTCCACGGCGGTCCCGACCTGCGCGCGCCCGCCGTCGTCGACGACAAGTCCCTGGCCGCTGCCCACCGCGCGGAAACCCTGGCCCCGCTGCACGTTCCGCCCGCGCTGCGCCTGCTGGACGTGCTGCGCGACCGCCTCCCGGACCCGCCGCACGTGCTGTGCCCGGACACCGCGTTCCACGCCGACCTGCCCGAGGAGGCCACCACCGACCCGCTCCCGGCGCGGTGGCGCGAGCGGCACGGCCTGCGCCGCTACGGCTTCCACGGCCTGTCCTACCGCTGGGCCCTGGACCGCGCCGCCGAACTCCTGGACCGCCCGGCCGAGAGCTTGACCGTCCTGATGACCCACCTGGGCGGCGGCTGCTCGGTGTGCGCCGTGCGCGGGGGCCGCAGCGTCGACACCTCGATGGGCTTCACCCCGCTGGAGGGCGTGCCGATGTCGAAGCGCTCGGGCAGCGTGGATCCGGGGATGCTGCTGTGGCTGCTGCGCAACGGCGTCGACCTGGACGAGCTGGAACGGGGCCTGAACCACGAGTCCGGCCTGCTGGGCCTGTCCGGCGGGAGGTCCGGCGACACCCGCGACCTGGTCGCGGCGGCGGGGGAGGACCCGGCGGCGGCGCTGGCGCTGCGCGTGTTCGCCCACCGCGTCCGCCGCGAACTCGCCGCAGCCGCGACCAGCCTGGACCGGTTGGACGCGCTGGTGTTCACCGGCGAGATCGGCTGGGACCAGCCGGAGGTGCGCGCCGACGTCGTGGCGGGCCTGTCCCTGCTCGGCGTCCCCGGTGAGCTGATCCCGGACCGCGACGGCGACGGCCTGATCAGCCGGCCGGACGCCGCCGTGCCGGTGCTGCTGGTGCGCCCGCGCGAGGAGCTCCAGCTGTGCCGGGAGGCGCTGAAAGCGTTGTAGCGCAACCTAAGCGCCGTTCTCCGGCGCCAGCCCGACCAAGGCCCGGTGGATCGCCCCGAACGTGACGTCGTGGGCGTTCACCGGGGCGTCCGGGAACGCCACCACCACACCCCCGCTCGCCGTCGACCGCACGCGCGCCGCCACGACCCCCGGGAACACCGGCAGCCGGGCGGCGCGCGCGGCGTCGAAGTGGGTCCACCAGCCGAAGCAGTCCGGGAAGCCGC
>NZ_JBQGCX010001502.1:0-3518 GCF_052038725.1 Actinosynnema sp. | reverse complement strand
GGGCAGGTCCTCGCTGTTGTTGCTGAACGTCGAGGTGTCCGACAGGACCCGGCGCACGTCCTCGTGCCTGCTCACCACCCACGCGTCCAGCCCCATCGGGGTGCGCTCGCGCCGGATGCCGCCGGAGTCGCGCAGCTCGGTGAGCGCGGGGTGGGGGTCGAAGCCGTTCCTGCGCATGTGCACCGGCAGTTCCGGCGCCGGACGCACGGCGGTCTCGCTCACGGTGTTCTCCTGCCATCAGGCGACGAGCGTTCTGATAGATGGCTATCACATAAGCGGAGCGCGGTCGACCCTGTCGGCAGGGTGACCATCGGGTGGTCGCAGCGCTGCCGCCCGACCGGAGCAGCGCGCTGCGGGGGGAGGAGCCCCGCACCCCGCGCCCACCCCGCCCCCGGTCGTACCCTCGTCCCATGCGGACACGCCCGACCCTCACCTGGACCGCCACCGGCGACCCGCTGCCCAGGACGACCTCGCTCACCCCGCTGGTCGACCTGCTGCGCCCCGGTCGCGCGCTGGTGCTCAGCGGGGCGGGCCTGTCCACCGAGTCCGGCATCCCCGACTACCGGGGCGCCGAGGGCAGCCTGCGCAAGCACACCCCGATGACCTACCAGGACTTCACCGCCTCGGCCGAGGACCGCCGCCGCTACTGGGCGCGCGCCCACGTCGGCTGGCGCGCCATGCGCCGCGCCGAGCCCAACGACGGCCACCGCGCCGTCGCCGCCCTCCAGCGCGCGGGCCTGGTCGACGCGGTCATCACCCAGAACGTCGACGGCCTGCACCAGGACGGCGGCGCCACCGACGTCGTCGAGCTGCACGGCAGCCTCCACCGCGTGATCTGCCTGGACTGCGCCGCCACCACCGACCGCGCCGAGCACGACGCCCGGCTGCACGAGGCCAACCCCGGCTTCACCACCACCGCGGACCGGGTCAACCCGGACGGCGACGCCGACCTGCCCGCCGAGGCCGTCGCGGGCTTCCGCGTGGTGGACTGCGCCCGCTGCGGGGGCGTCCTCAAGCCCGACGTCGTCTTCTTCGGCGAGAACGTCCCGCCCGAGCGCGTGCGCCGCTGCTACGACCTGGTCGACGCCGCCGACACCCTCCTCGTCCTCGGCTCCTCGCTGACCGTCATGTCCGGCCTGCGGTTCGTGCGCCACGCCGCCAAGTCCGGCAAGCCCGTCGCCATCCTCAACCGGGGCATCACCAGGGGCGACGACCGCGCCGCCGTCCGCGTCGACCGCGAGCTGGGCCAGGCGCTGAGCGAGCTGGTCGACCTGCTCGGCGCGCGCTGAGGCCGGGCCACGGGACGAGCCGCAGGACGAGACCGAGGACGCGACGTGCCCCCACACACCCCCGGCCCCACCGCCGACCATCACCCGACCGGGCACAATCAGGTGCACACCTCACCTGGAATGGCGCGCGCATGTGGATGGTCTGGCTGCTCGGAGCGGCCGTGCTGGTGATCGCCGGTTTCGGCGCGGCGTTCGTCCCGCGCGCCCGCGCCAGCGCCCGGACCGCCGTCGTGGCCCGCTCCACCGCGCTCGCCGCCATCGACAGCGCCGCGATCAGCCGCGACGCGGGCGGCTGGTACTGCCCGGAGGCCGAGCGCCTGCTCGCCCGCGCCGAGCTGCTCATGGCCAACCGGGGCGGCGCCGCCTCCGCGCGCGTCGCCGCCGACTGCGCCCGCCGCGCCGAGCGGCTGTGGCGGGGGAGCTTCCATGGCTGAGGCCCCGGTGCTCCGCGCGGTGCGGTTCGCCGCGCTGGCCATCGCGGTCGTCGTGCTCGTGGTGTTCCTGCTCGCCCAGCGCCGCGCCGTCGACGTCAGCTACGGCGAGTCCCCGTCACCGCGCGAACCCGTGCCCGAGGGCGCGGCGGGCGAGCTGGCGGGCCTGACCGTGCCCAGCGTGGAGGAGATGACCGCGCTGGTCGAGGCCGCCCCGGTGGTCCGGCTGCCGGGGGCCACCGCAACCTGGGACGAGGCGCTGGTCGACGCCGCCGTCGCGGGCACCGACGGGCGCGTCCTCGGCGCCCCCGCCGGGCTCGACGAGGACGAGCGCGACCGGGTCCGCGACGTCGAGAACGCCACCGTCCTGGTCATTGGCACCGAGGTCACCGACGGCGTCAACCAGGCCTACCCGGACACCATCCCCGGCTGGCGCGCCCAGTTCGCGCTCGCCGACGTCACCAACGAGGTGCTCGACCTGGTCGCGCTGCACGTCGGCGACCTCGCGCCCGCCGACGTCGACCCGTTCCGCAGGCGCGAGCCGACCCCGCAGGAGCTGGAGGCGGTCGCCGCCGACCTGCGCGACGGCCTGCCGCACGTCGCCCCCGGAGCCGCGCTCGACGAGGTCCCGGACAAGCCCGACGCGTTCCCCGGCGACGCGCTCTACGCGGTGTTCCCGGTGCAGGAGCGCGACGCGCCCGTCCCCGACTACGGCTCCGCGCTCACCGCGGTGTTCCCGGACCGGCCCGTCGTGGTCATGTACGGCAACTGGGTCGAGTACCACGGCCCGCACGCGGACGACTTCGCCGAGGTCGCCGCCGCCAGCTTCTACGGCCAGTTCTCCGACCGCATCGACGCCTACGCCTACCCGCAGGCGGTGATACTGGCCGCCTACCTGGACCGGGTCACCGACCTGCGCTACGCGGGCCTGTTCGACCGCCCCCTGCCCTACCGGGCGCCCGACCCGCTCGACATCGCGCTGCCCGCGCTGCCGTGGGCGTTCACCGGCTGCGTCGCGGCGTTCCTGGCGCTCAGCGCCCGCGCCGCGCGGGTGCGCCCCGGCGAGCCGCGCACCAGCCCGGCCCGGCTCGCCGCGCTGTCCGCGCTCGCCGTCGAGGTGTCCGCGCTCAGCCGCGACGCCTCGCTCACGCGCGGGCTCGCCCGCCTCGGGTCGGCCCGCGAGGCGCTGGAGACCGGGCTGCCCGAGGCCCACGTGCGCCGCCTGCTCGACGCCGCCGAGGCCGAGCTGGACACCACCGCCAGGCAGCTCGGCCGACCCGACTACCGGCCGTCCGCCTACCTGCGCGGGAGCCTCGCGTGAGGCGCGTCCCGGCCGCGTGCGCGGCGGTCCTCGTGGCCTGCCTGGCCCTCGCCGGGTGGGCGGTGTGGAGCGGCGGGCTGTTCGACGGGCCCGCCGCGCGGCAGGTCGCCCAGTCCTCGGTGTACGCGGCGCCCGGCGTCGAGCTCGACCAGGCGGCGGCCGAGCGGATCATCGGCAACCGCAGGCTCGTCGTGGTGTTCCTGGAGCCCGAGGCGGACCTGCGCGACGGCTGCGACGACCTGGAGCGCGCCGCCGACGGGACCGTCGTGCTGCTGCTGAGCCGGGAGGGCGGCGAGTACGCCAGCTACGGGTGCGCGCTGCTGCCGGGGCGGGGCGAGGAGAACTTCGGGCGGGCGTTCGTGGCGGAGCTGGCGATCCGCCGGGGCGTGCACCAGTTCGCCGACCGGCCCCTGGAGGCGCTGAAGATCGTCGCGGTGAACTACGACCAGCTCGTGCGCGCCGGGACCGTGCCCGACG
>NZ_JBQGCX010001501.1:0-1750 GCF_052038725.1 Actinosynnema sp. | reverse complement strand
CCCCAACCCGGCCCTGACCCCGGCCAGCACCCCCTCCAGGGTCGTGGACTGCGCGGTCACCTGGACCTGGTGCCCCTCGCCGGTCAGCACGGACAGCGCCCGCTCCCGCAACCCGCACGGCTCCTCGAACGCGACCAGCGGCCACGTCCCGCTCGCGCCGTCCGGCTGCCACCCGCGCGCCGCGTACCACACCAGCGGCAGCCGCCCCACCAGGTGACCGGGCCCCTGGCCGCCGGGGTCGAGCACGAACGCGAAGTCCACCGCGCCCCTGTGCACCGACTCGGCCAGCTGCGTGGACCGCCCGATCTCGAACCGCGTCGAGCAGTCCGGGAACGCCTCCCGCAACGCCCTGATCATCTCCGGCAGCACCTGGCCCGCGCTGTGCTCGGTCGACCCGACCACGATGGTCCGCTCCGGCCGCGCCTCCAGCCTGCGCAGCGACGCGTCGTGCACCTCGATGATCCGCCTCGCCTCGGCCAGCACGCGCTCGCCCTCGTGCGTGAACCGCATGTTCCGGCCGTCCCGCTCGAACAGCTTGCGCTTGAGGCCGCGCTCCAGCAGCCGCACGTGCTGGCTGAGCGCGGGCTGGCTGATGTGCCTGACCGCAGCCGCCTTGCCGAACCCACCGCACTCGGCGATCGCGACCAGTGTCCGCAGGTGTTCGAGGTCGAGTGAGTTCGCCATGCCCCCGATTAGAGCCGACCCCGGTGGCCGCGGGGCGCCGCTGCCGGCATGTGGGACTCGTCCGCGCCACCCCTTGACCGGGATCGATCCATCGCACTCCCGCATGGGAAGCGATCGAGGAACGCTCTTGGACGCGGCGCGCGGGCGAGGGCGAGGGTGGGGTGGACCGCGGGTCGGAACCGGGGAGGGGAGCGCCATGGGGCACGAGGTCGCACGTGAACGGGCGGCGGTGCTGGAGGCGGTGCGCGGAGCGGGTTCGGACCGGACGGCGCTGCCGGGCGCGGTGCGCGGGGCGGGCCTGGACCCGGCGCGGTTGCGGGCGGCGTTCGGCGCGTTCCCGAGCGGTGTGGTGGCGGTGGCGGCCGAGGTCGACGGCGGGCTCGTGGGCCTGTGCGCGAGCTCGTTCACGTCGGTCTCCCTCGACCCGCCGCTGGTGTCGTTCTCGATCGCCACGGGTTCCCGCACGTGGCCGTCGCTGCGCGGGGCCGCCCGGATCGGCGTGACCGTGCTGGCCGACCACCACGGCCCGGTGGCCCGGCAGCTCGCCGGTCCCGCCGAGGACCGCTTCACCGGGCTGGACGCGGTGGTGGGGGAGGGCGGCGCGGTCACCCTGCCCGACGGGGTGGCGTGGTTCGAGGCGTCCCCGGAGCGCGGGGTGGAGGCGGGCGACCACACGATCGTCCTGCTGCGCCTGCACTCCGCCGCGCACACCCCCGGAACCCCGCTGGTGTTCCACCGCAGCGGTTTCGGCCTGCGCGCCGGGGAGCGCGGCTTCGCCGCTCCGCAGGATCCGGGCACGTCCACGACCCCCGGCGCCCGACCGCCGCTCCGCCCGCTGAGCGAGTGCGACGACGTCTACGACGTGCTGCGGGACGTGCAGGCCAGACCCAGCACGTGGGTCCGGTCGCTGCGCGAGCTGGAAACCGCGCTGTGGGGGTACGGCGTGGCCCTGCAGGTGCACGGCATCGCCGAACCGCACCCCTTCGGCGGCAGCCGCGGGTTCTCCGACTGGCTGCGGGAGCGGTTCGGCTGGGCCCTGGAACGCGGTTGGGCGCGCGCCATCGAG
>NZ_JBQGCX010001500.1:0-2934 GCF_052038725.1 Actinosynnema sp. | reverse complement strand
CGTCCCTCTTCTCCGTTTGGCCTGGCGAAGCCCAAGCGCGCTTGTCAAGATGCCGCCGCACTGCCCGGAAGACCGGGGTGCCCAACGGCGTCTTGACAAGTGTGCTTGCCTGAAAGGAGGCCAAACGGAGAAGAGGGACCCCGCCCACCGCAGTGGTAAACGGGACCACAGGACCAACGGTCACCGGCCGGCAGAGCCCTGTCCCCTCTTTTTTGGAGGTCTGCCCCGCCGGCGAGGCGTGCTCTTAAGCTCTTGACTTCACGCTTTCAGGCCCTCACCCCGAGCCGTCAACCACCAAGCCCCGCCCACCCCCAGGACCAGAGCCACGATCGCGGTCCACACCGCAACCCCAAAAACCGCGAACTGCAACAAAACCCCAAACCCCACCGAGGACACGGTCCGGGTCAAAGCCTGCCCGGTCTGCACCACAGCCAGCCCCGATGCCCGCAACGACTCCGGAACCAGCGGGCTGACCCGAGCCGACAACACCCCATCACTGCACGCGTAGAACAACCCGTGCAGCACCAGCGCAACCACAGCCCCCGCGTACCCGCTCCCAGGCGCCAGCAACAGCAAGTACACCGCCAGCAGCAAAACGTGCCCCCCGAGGAACACGTTCCAACTCCCCACCCGGTCCGACAACCGCCCCATCGGCGTAGCCGCGACCAGGAAGACCAGCGCCGTCCCCAACGGCAACAGCGGCAACAACCCCTGCGGAATCCCGGTCGCCTTCTGCACCAGGATGAAAACGAACGCGTCCGACAGCGTCGCCAACCCCAGCAACCCGGGCGCCACCGCGACCCGCCGGTACCGCCGATCCCGCAACAGCCCGACCCCGGCCCGGAACGACGGCGCGGGCCCGGCAGGCTTCGCCGCCCGGTGCTCCCGCACAAAAGCGACCAGCACGATCACGCCCACGAACGCAAAACAAGCGCTGACCGCAAAAACCGGCCCAGCCACGATCCCGATCTGCGTCATCAACAAGAACGTCACCAGCGGCCCCAGCAACGCCCCGGCCGTGTCCATCGTCCGGTGCAGCCCGAACGCCGCCCCCAACCGCTCCGGCGGCGTGGACAACGAGATCAGCGCGTCCCGCGGCGCCGTCCGCACCCCCTTGCCCGCCCGGTCGGCGGCCATCGCCGCCCCGATCCCGAACGCCGAGGCCCCCACCGCCGGGAACACCAGCTTCGTCACCGCGGACAACCCGTACCCGAACACCGCGACCGCCTTGTGCCGCTGCGTCTTGTCCGACAGGTGCCCGCCCACCAACCGCAGCACCGCCGTGGCCCCGGTGTACACCCCGTCGAGCACCCCGAACTGCGCGTAGCTCATCTGCAGCGTGAACAGCAGGTACGCGGGAAGGAAGGCGGTGACCATCTCCGCGGACACGTCGGTGAGCAGGCTCACCGCGCCCAGGGCGAAAACGGTGCCCGGCACCCGCCCCTTCACTCGATCAGTGGGACGGACGGATGCGACGTACATACCCCCCTAATCGACTACTCACCGTGCCTGTTACGAGTTTGGGGCGAGGAACACGTCGCGTAACGACCCCTACCACCCGGCCGATGTCGCGGTTATGCCTTCGTACCCGCAGGCCCGCGTCCCGGTGGGCGCTGTCACGGTGTGGTCCGTGAGCGAGGCCGACCTCGCCCGGCACGTCTCCGCAGCCTGGAGCGACGGGGAGGGCGGCGCCATCGTCACCGCCAACGTGGACATCGTCCGCGCCGCGACCCGCGATCCCGCGCTGGCCGCGCTCATCGCCCGCTCCGAGGTCGTGGTCGCGGACGGGATGCCCGTGGTCTGGGCGGGCCGCATCGCGGGCGCGAAGGTCCCGGAGCGGGTCACGGGCTCCTCGCTCGTGTTCACCCTCTCCGAGGCCGCCGCCCGCGCGGGCCGCTCCGTCTACCTCCTCGGCGGCAACCCCGGCGTCCCCGAGGCCGCCGCCCGCGCCCTCACCGCCCGCTACCCCGGCCTCCGCGTGGCGGGCACCGACTCACCCCCGTTCGGCTTCGAGACCGACCCCGACCTGACCGAGCGCGCCGTCGCCGCCTGCGCCGCCGCGAACCCCGACCTGGTCCTCGTCGGACTCGGCTTCCCGAAGCAGGAACGCCTCATCGAACTGCTCCGCGACCGCCTCCCCGACACCTGGTTCCTCGGGTGCGGCGCGGGCATCCCCATGGCCGCGGGCGAGTTCCGCCGCGCCCCCGGCCTCGTCCAGAGGGCGGGCGGCGAGTGGCTCCACCGCCTCGCCCTCGAACCCCGCCGCCTGGCCCGCCGCTACCTGCGCGACGACCTCCCCTTCGCCCTCCGCCTCCTCGCGGGCGCCGCCCGCACCCGCTTCCGCCGCCCCACCTCCACTCACCCGAGCGCCACCCACCCCAGCTCCACTCACCCCACCTCCACCCACCCCACCTCCACCCACCCCAACCCCACCCACCCCAGGGAGTACTGACCGTGCCGCTAGCCGTGGTCGTGGTGACCCACCGCAGCGCCGACGTGGTCGCCGACTGCCTCCGCTCGGTCGCCGTCGCGCTGGAGTCCACCCCGGACAGCCGGATCGTCGTCGTGGACAACGCCTCCCCCGACAACACCCTCGACGTCGTCCGCGCCACCGCCCCCGACGCGACCGTCGTCGCCCGCCCCGCCAACGACGGCTTCGGCGCGGGCGTCAACGCGGGTTTCGCCGCCGCCCCCGGCTGCGACGTCCTCGTCCTCAACCCGGACGTCCGCCTCGCCCCCGACGCGATCGACCTCCTCAAGGCCGCGCTCGCCGTCCCCGGCACCGGCGTCGCCGTCCCCAGGCTCGAAGGCGAGGACGGCCACCACCAGCTCTCCCTCCGCCGCGCCCCCACCCCCCTCCGCGCGCGCGGCGCGGCCGTCCTGGGCGGCGAGCGCGCCGGTCGCACCCCCGCCCGCGGCGAGCTGGTCGTCGAC
>NZ_JBQGCX010001499.1:0-2505 GCF_052038725.1 Actinosynnema sp. | reverse complement strand
CGCGAGCTGGTGGACCGCATCGTCACCGAGGCGGAGGCCCTGATCGCAGGCCGCCTGGCAGGCGCGCTGCACCGGGGCTGACCGGAACCGGTCCGGCGCGTGGCGGCGCGCCGGACCGCCCGCGCCCCCACCGCGAACCGTCACGACCACCCGAGCGGCCTTCACCCGAAAAGATCAACGGGGCCTCTCGAACGGATGATCCCCCTCATCCGGATCATGAGCGCGTGACCTCGGAACTGCTGGGCCACCTGTCCGGCCTCCACGACATGGGCGGGGCCGCCACGCTGCGTGACCTGGTCCTGAGCCACCTGGGGCCCAACCCCGGCGACTACGACGTGCCCGGCATCGAGGCCGCCTACCGGGACGCGGTCAACGCGCACCTGGACCAGGTCGGCCTGTTCGTCGACCCCGAGGGCCGCGTCTACGCCGAGGGCAGGGTCGACGACGACATCCAGGAAACCCTCGGCGACGGCTTCCACCGCGTCGACCTCACCCGCCTGGCCGAGCACCACCGCACCCGCTGACCGCCGCGACCCCGGACGGCCAAGCCCCGAGCACCCCGGCGCCCAGGCGGCTCACCCCCGGCGCGCCCTCAGCACCGCACCCCCACGAACACCCCCCGCCCGTTCAACCCGCCCGGCACGTGCGCCGCGCTGATCCCCGCCGCCGCGAACGCCGCCAGGTACTCCTCCTCCCCGAACAGCCCCAGCTCCTCCCGCTCGGTGAAGTCCCGGATCCCGCTCGCCTCCGCCACCGTGTACCGCACCGTGGTGCTGGTCGTCCGCCCCCGCCGCACCGAGTGCGACAACCGGCTCACCACCACCCCGTCCCGCTCGACCACCGACCCGCTCACGCACCCCTCCGGGAACCGCTCGGGGAACCACCACGGCTCCACCACCAGCACCCCGCCGTGCACCAGGTGCCGGGCGAAGCACTCCGCGATCGCCCCCAGCTCCGCGAGCGACCGGGCGTGGGCGATCGCGAAGCGCAGGCACGTCACCGCGTCGAACCGCACCCCGAGGTCGAACCCGCGCACGTCCCCGGCGTGCACCGGCACCCCCGGCAGCCGGGCCTCGGCGAACCCGCGCATGGCGGGCGAGGGCTCCACCCCGGCCACCCTGGCGAACCGCGACCCGAACCGCCGCAGGTGCGCCCCCGTCCCGCAGGCCACGTCCAGCAGCGACCCGGCCCACGGGTTGCGCGCCAGCACCAGCTTGGCGACCAGGTCCGCCTCCGCGACCCAGTCCCGCCCGCGCGCGGAGTGCACCACCTCGTAGATCTCCACGTGCTCCCCGACCCCGGCGGGCACCGCCCGGTCAAGCGCCTCGGTCACCTCGAAACTCCTCTCGCCGAAGGGAACCGCCACCGGTGGAGGAGGACCCGCCGGACCGACGCCGGGGGAGAAGTCCGGTGACACGCGGGAAAGCGCTCGCGGAACCCGGCACCCGAGGTGCCCGCCGCGCGCGGAAGCCCGTCATCCCGGTTTTATAGCAGGGGTTTTCCGGACCCCGTCGAACGCGCGTGATCACCTCACTCGAAGGTGTGCCCGCGAAGGCGCGCCCCCGGTCGCGCAATCCGGCGGTCGATATCCTTCGCCCGAATTCGCGGCCACACCACCACGATCGGAGCGGCCAGTGCGAGTCCTGCTCACCGCGCTCCCGGCGCCCTCCCGCTTCCCGCACCTCGTCCCGCTCGCCTGGGCGCTGCGCGCGGCGGGCCACGAGCTCCGCGTCGCCACCCGCCCCGGCGGGACCGGCGCGGTCACCGGTTCCGGGCTCACCCCGGTGGTCGTGGGCCCGGCCGGCCCGGCCGCACCCGCCACCGCCAGCCCCGCCACTGCCAGTCCCGCCACTGCCAGTCCCGCCACGCCCCCCGCCCCGGACGGCGACCTCCCCGGCGACCTGCCCGGCCTCGCGCTGCTGGACGGCCCGGTGGACGCCCTCGCCGCACGCCTGCCGCCGGTGGACGACGTCGTGGACGACCTGGTCGCGCTCGGCCGCCGCTGGCGCCCGGACCTGGTGGTGTGGGACGCCCGCGACTACTCCGGCCCGGTCCTCGCGCAGGTGCTCGGCGCGCCCAGCGCCCGCGTGCTGCTCGGGCTCGACCTCGTCGGCTGGCACCGAGCCACCCCCGACCGCCCCGACCCGCTCGCCGCCCTGCTCGGCGGCGCGCTCGCCCGGCACGGCGCGGCGCTCACCGAGGAGGTCGCGCTCGGCTCGGTCACCGTCGACCAGCTCCCGCCGTGGATGCGCCTGCCCGTCGACCACGACCACCTGCCCGTCCGGCACGTCCCGCACAGCGCCCCCGCGATCGTCCACGGCCTGCTGCGCGCCGGGCGGGCGGGCCCGAGGGTCTGCGTCCTCCCCGGCCCGGTCGCCGACCCCGCCGAGCGGGACCGCGTCCGCGCCCTGCTGCGCGGCGCGGCCAGGCTCGGCGTCGAGGTGGTCACCGACCTGCCCGCCGGGGAGGCCGCCCGGATCGGCCACCTGCCCGACCACGTGCGCC
>NZ_JBQGCX010001498.1:0-2439 GCF_052038725.1 Actinosynnema sp. | reverse complement strand
CTGGGCCGGGTCACGCTGGTGACCGGCAAGGAGGAGTTCCTCAACGAGCGCACGGTCGGCGCGGTCCGCGAGGCCGTGCGCAAGCACGACCCGGAGTCCGAGCTCTCCGAGACCGTGGCCTCCGACCTGTCGCTGGCGACGTTGGGCGAGCTCTCGGCGCCCTCGCTGTTCTCCAGCATCCGGTGCGTGGTCGTCCGCTCCCTGGAGAACCTGCCGGAGGAGTCGGTGGCGGGGTTGCTCGACTACGCCGGCGCCCCGGCCGACGAGGTCGCGCTGGTGCTCGTGCACGGCGGTGGCCCCAAGGGCTCCGGCGTGCTCACCAAGCTGCGCAAGCTCGCCACGGTGACCGAGGCGAAGTCCGGCGAGCTGCGGCCCTCGGAGTTCCCCGGGTTCGTGGCGGCCGAGGTCCGCAGCCACGGCACCACGATCGAGCGGGACGCCGCCGACGCGCTCGTCCAGGCGGTCGGGCAGGACCTGCGCGCGCTGGCGGCGGCGGCGAGCCAGCTCGCCAACGACTTCGCGGGGCAGCCCATCGGCACCGACCAGGTCAAGCAGTACTTCGGAGGCCGGGCCGAGGCCAAGTCGTTCGCGGTCGCGGACGCCGCCTTCAACGGCCAGCGCACGGCTGCGCTGGAGGAGCTGCGCTGGGCCCTCGACGGGGGTACGGCGCCGGTGCTGGTCACCTCCGCGTTCGCGGGCGGCGCCCGCGGGCTGGCGCGCTACCTCGCGGCTCCGGGCCGGATGTCGGAGGCCGACCTCGCCCGCGAGGTCGGCGTGCCGCCGTGGAAGCTGCGCACGCTCCGGCAGCAGTCGCGCAGCTGGACCGAGACCGGGATCGGGCAGGCGATCCGGGCGATCGCCCAGGCCGACGCCGACATCAAGGGCGCGGCCAGCGACCCGTCGTACACCCTCGAGCGGCTGGTCCTCACCGTCACCGACCTGCGCGACGACCGCTGAGCTTCGGTGGTCGAGTAGCGAGCGCAAGCGAGCGTATCGAGGCCCGATCCTCTGGTCTCGAGACGCCGGTCGCGACTCGCTCCTCGGTCGCGCGGCTCCTCGACCTCGCTCCTGGTCCTCGGACTTCGGACTTCGCGAGCTCAGCCCGAGGGGAGCAGAAATGCCGCTGACCCGCCAGGACGATGTCCTGACGGGTCAGTGCGACGACCGATCGGCCCGCGCGCCGCGAGGCGCTGGCGGGCGGTGGGATCAGAGAGAGGCGGCCTTCTTGGCGATCGCGGACTTGCGGTTCGCGGCCTGGTTCTTGTGGATGACACCCTTGGAGGCGGCCTTGTCGAGCTTCTTGGCGGCGTCGCGACCCGCGGCGACCGCGGCGTCCTTGTCGCCGGCCTCGGCGGCCTCACGGAACTTGCGGACGGCGGACTTCAGGCCGGTCTTGACGGCCTTGTTGCGCTCGTGACGGCGCTCGTTCTGCTTGTTCCGCTTGATCTGGGACTTGATGTTCGCCACTGTTGCTGCCTTCGTTTCGGGTGATCTCGGGGTGGACCGGTCGTTGAGGTCGGGGTGCGCGCGGGCAGGAAACAGCCCTGACACGCGACGGACAAGGCTAGCAGCGCCCGCTCGGGCGCCCAAATCCGCTCAGGACCAGCCCCGGCGCTCGGCCAGCCAGTCCCAGCACACCTCACCCTGCCACCGCTGGGCGTCGCGGATGTGGGGCGAGGTCGGCGGGACCGGCTGCTGGGCGGACATGAGGAAGTAGCCCGTGACCAGCGCCAGCACGATGTCGACGGACTCGCCGGGGACGTCGCGCGTCAGCGGCGCTGCGGCGAGCGCCGCGTCGGTGTCGAGCCCGTCGCCGCGCGGCCCGATCATGAGGAAGACGGTGTCCAGCCACGCGGCACCGAGCGAGGGCCAGTTCCAGTCGCACAGCAGCACCCGCCCGTCGGCGGCCAGCAACAGGTTGTCGTCGCGGACGTCGGTGTGCACGAGCGTCTCGCCGCCGACGACCTCGCGGTAGCGCGCGGCCAGCGCGGCCGCCTCCTCGACCCGCTCGGCAGGTCCGGGCGGCGCCTGGCGGACGGCGTCCCAGTACGCCGGCCAGTCGGCGAACTCCTCCTCGGCCGGGGTCAGCCCGAGGGCCGCGGGCGGCGGGGTCAGGTCGGCGGCGAGGCCGTCGGCCATCGCGACGCACGCGGCCAGGTCGTCCTCGCGCCAGGGCCGGGCCGGGTGGCGGGCGTCGACGTGCTCGGTCGACAGCACCATCCAGTCCTCGTCGTCGTGGGTCCACAGCAGGCGCGGCGCGGGGGCCGCGGCCGGGAGCGCGGCGAGCTTGCGCGCCTCCTCGCGGTACGCCGCCGCGAACATCCGCTGCGCCTTGTGCGACGCGGCCTTCACGAAGTGCCGGGACCCGTCCTCGCAGGTCAGCACGGACGCGAAGCCCGGCGTGAAGCCCGTGCCCTGCGACTGCGCCGCCACGACCGG